>DUUN01000491.1 GCA_012841535.1 Gallicola sp.
AAAATTTATTGATCAATAAAGTGGGATAAAACAATTGCAAAAAGATGTTTAGGTTAGTTAGGAAGAGTATAACAAATGTTTATGTATATGTCAATATATAAGTGAGCCACTTTATTAAAACGAAAGTGAGCCACCTATTTTAACTATTAAGCCACTCTTTTGTTTCTTTTATTCTATAAGACTCACCAACTATATTTAGCACTGTAGCTTTATGTGCTAATCTATCAACCATTGCTGTTGTTAGAGTTAGATCCATAAATATTTCTTCCCACCTATTAAATGTCAGGTTAGTAGTTACTATTGTTGATTTAGTTTCATTTCTAACAGATAATAAATTAAATAATAACTCACTACCTTCTCGATCAAATCCAATGTAGCCAAGTTCGTCTAGTATGACCAAGTCATAGGTGATGAATCTTTTTTTATATATAGATAATTGATTTAATGATACTCTTTCTTTTAGTTCAGTTATAAGGTTAGGCACTGTAATATATAAAACATTTTTAAGTTTCATACATGCTGCTATTCCTAGTCCTATTGCTGTATGTGTTTTACCAACGCCAGGATTTCCTACTAAGATTATATTTCTTCCTTCATCTATAAATCTAAGAGAAGTAAGTTCCCTTATTTGGTTTGATACTTCAAGTGGAAATGAATCCATTTTAAGTTCTGATAAATATTTAAGATAGGGAAATTTTGCTCTCCTAATTCTATTTTGAATACCATTATTTTCTCGTACATTTACTTCATTTTTTAATATAATTTTTAAAAATTCTTCATAACTTGCATTTTTATCCATTGCTTCACTAATGGATATTTTATAATCGTTTTTAATGTGTGATAATTTTAGTTTATGAGCTAATTGTTCTATTTCATTCATTGTATAATTCCTTCCTGGTTAAATAAATTAGATATTTGATTTAATTGATTTACACTAGCTTTCTCAACGTTGTTTTCATCACTTAATATAGAACTAATTATTGCTCCTTGTTTTAGTTCAAGTAGTATTTGTTTTAATTCTAATTCGCTTTTTGTAGATATTAATTCTACATATTTTTTAATATCTGTGGTAAAATAATTTTGAAAAAGTTCTTGGTAAAATTTAGGTGCTTGTTTCAAGGCTAATGAATTTATTAAAGCACCTGGCTTTTTCTTAAATGTACGAACATAGTGAGTTATATCTGCTTGATATTCTCCTTTGTTCGTATTTTTTTTATGACTTGCTATAAGTTCATATTTATCGTTAAAGATGTTTAAATGGTCTAAATAAACGTTAGAATGAACTTCTTTTCCTACATATATGTCTGGAACTGAATAAAAGCTTGAATCAATACTAATAAATGATTGATGGTTAACGATTGACTTCATTAGCCTTCCTAGTTCATATCTTTTAATTGGTAGGCTTAGTAAATATAATTGTTCGTTATTAAACTCACTATTTATTTCTTTGTTGAATTTAATCATTTGATTTTTTGTATATAATTTAAATTCTTCTAAAGAATCAAACTTATATTTTAGTGAATATAATTCTTTTCTTACGTTTTTTCCACTTTGTTCAACGTGACCTTTTTCATTTCCACTATAGGGATTTGTAGTGAATATTTTAAAACCATAATAATTAGCCATCTTTATTAATTCAGGATTGTAATCTTTCTTTCCATTAAATAAAAATCTTGATACGACATTTCTCATATTGTCAAAAACTATTGTTTTTGGAATGCCACCAATTTCTTCGAAAAATGAAACTAAACTATTTGTAAATGATTCAAATCTTTGATTATCATAATGTCTTACAAATACGTAATTACTATTTGGAAGAGTAATAGTAGCTTGATATTTTTTAATTACTTTTCCCTTTATAATTATCTTAATTTCATGGAAATCATACTCAGCCCTATCTCCAGGATTATACTCTTGTTTTATAAAAGCTTCTTTAACTTTATTTCTATATAGTTTTAATTCATTTTGAATTGTAGTAACACCAATGTCATAACCTTCATCTATTAGTGCTCTATGTAATAGTGCACCCGTTACTTTTTGTTTGTTTATTCCTAGCACCTTGTCTCTTTCTTCGTCTATTTCTAATAACTCATAAAACCTCCGCTTAACATCACCCGTAAACTTCCTTTTTACACTAACACCTTTTCTTACTGGTTTCTTTGTTAGTTCTAATTGAAGTAACGCTATTTTTGTTTCATCAGTTTCATTATCTATTTCTTTCATTAATTCTTTGTATTCATTAACGTATCTTGCTACTGTGTTTCTAGATATTTGTAACATTCTAAAAATCTCTCTGTTTGATGATCCTTGTCTATGCATTGATATAATGTCATGCTTCATGTATATTGATACCACTCTTTCCACCTCATGTCTTAATTTTATATACATGAAGTATTATATAACACTTTGATTAAGTGGCTCACTTTGGTATTAATAATTATTACATTAATGGATCACTTATATATTACTATAAACAGTTTAAATTAGTAACAGATTTTACGCCAAGTGGTGATCAACCTCAGGCAATAAAAAAGTTAATAGAAAACTTTGATAATGGCATTACCGAGCAAATATTACTTGGTGCTACCGGTACAGGTAAAACCTTTACTACTGCTAACATTATTAAAGATATGGGCAAAAAGACATTGGTGTTAGCACCTAATAAAACTCTTGCTGGTCAACTTTACGGTGAGCTAAAAGCTCTTTTTCCTATGAACCGAGTTGAATACTTCATATCTTAGTATGCTTAATAGGAATAAATGATACTAAAAGATACCAAACAACACTCAAAAATGGACTATTTAGTACTAAAAAGCACTAAATAGACTAAATGACACTAGAAGATACGGATATGGATTTGTGACTTACGTTCGACATTCATTCGACATCGTTCTTAAATATAATATAATATTAGATTTAAAATTCGGTA
>DUUN01000755.1 GCA_012841535.1 Gallicola sp.
TATTATTGTTGTCTAAGATTTGGGGCTAATTATAAACACTCATATACACTACAAAATAAAAAGTTTTTGAAATTTGATTTATTTGTAAGATTATTCTTTTGCAGGACGTATAAATAACTTTGAATTTTAATTAATCAATTTATTTGCGAACTGACAATATTTTTTTAAACTCTGTTTTAATGTTTATAATTTTCAACATCTTCAATCCTATTAAATATGAACCTATTAGCAATGGAATAGTATACAAAAAATAATTTTTTTGTAAATTGAACATTTCACCAAATAGTATTACTATTATAACGACAACAACTGAAAGGCAAATTATTTTAAATAAAGTTTTTAATTCATAAATACTCACATTTCCAATAACTTTGCGAGAATAATAGAAATTTATTAAATATCCAATTATATTTGTAATCACAAAACCGATTATCAATACTTGTAAACTTAAATATATAACACCTATCACTATACTAATAGATTGAATTGTTTTTTTTACATATTCAAGATAAAGTATTTTACGTGTTTGATTAAACACTTTAAAAATAACCCTATTGATTTGTTCTTGTATAAAAAAGAAAGATCCTATTGTAAGCAACTTCATATAAAATATTGCTCCTACCCATTCGCTACCATATAGAAGTAAAATAATTTGTTCAGCATAAACGTAAATGAATGATGATATAAAACCAAGCATTATAATAAAATAGAGAGTTATTTTATTATATACCTTTGTAAATGCTATTTTATCGTCTTGTAGTTTAGCTAATGATGAAAAAACCACACTTTGCGAAAGCATATTAATAACACCACCAGGAACATCCTGTAATCTTTTTGCTTGATAAAAATAACCAGTTTCCGATATAGAAAAATATTTTCCTAAAATCAATTGATAAATATTATCAAAAGCTTTATTCAATATTGAAGCTAAAGTTGTATTTATTCCAAATGAATAAAGTTCTTTGAAAGATGCTTTAGAAAAATAAAATCTCATAAAGAAACCCTCAAACATCCATAAAAGTATAGTATTAACACCTGCGGCAATTAGCTGAATCGCAATTAATGACCATACACCAAAGCCAGAGTAAGCAAGGTAAACACCTATTGAGGAGGAAATTACAACAGCTATAAATCTGTAAATGCTCTTTTCCTTAAACTTTAATTCACTTATTAATTTTGCATTTTGTGTTAGTTGAAATGAATTAATTATAAGTACTAAACCAGCAACAATCAATAGGTCTTTAATTATAGCATCTTCATAAAAATTGGCAATTGCTCCTGATCCAATAATAAGTAAAAGATAACAAAATACACTGAAAATTAGATTTGTAACAAATACAGTAGAATAATCTGAACGGGTAGCTTTCTTTTTTCTAACCAATGCTCCACCCAGTCCACTCTCAGTTAAAACATTGGCAATCATTATAAAAAACATTATAATGCCTAGTTGTCCAAATTCTTCTGGTGAGAGCAATCTAGCAAGCCAGATGTTCGTCCCAAGTGTTATTAATAAAGAAGACAACTGACCTAAAGTTGACCAAATTGTCCCTCTAATTAATGCCTTTTTTAACTTAGACATTTTTTAAAGCTTGGCATCCACCCAATTACCTAGCACA
>DUUN01000686.1 GCA_012841535.1 Gallicola sp.
CGAAAGACCCCATAAATTAGTTTTTTTGTTAGCAGTAATTAAATTATTATTCGATACGGAACCATATAGAATAAATAAAATTTATTTAAATGATGAACTGGAAAATACTTTTATAGAAATTTGGTTTGATATATTTCATGAGAAACCAAATATTAATGCAATAGAATACCCATTTTTTCACTTACAATCGGATGGATTTTGGAAATTGAAAATAAAAGAAGGATATGAATACTTATATAATCACTATAAAGATTCTGATAATTGCAGATTAACAAAAAATCGACTTATAGAGACAATTGATTATGGACAATTAAATGATAACCTTTACTTTTTGCTTAAAGACAGAAAAATAAGAAAAGTTTTTAATAAAATATTATTAGATAAATGTACTTATATAAAAAACAATATACATACAATACCAAATAAATTACCTAATAGTATAGATCAAAAAAAATCACTCGAACATAACCCTTTTGTAACCTATTTAAACAGTCTTCATTCAAGAGACGCGGGAAATGAAAATGCACTGGCAGAAGGACAAGCATGTAATGTTTTTTTTCCTCAAATATTCATTCAACATCCTTTGACAAAAACAATAATTAACCATCTATGCCAAGATCATAATTATTCAACTATTTTAACAGGACATGCAGGAGACGGTAAGTCAACAATCGCTTTGTCTGTATATAAATACTTTAAAAATATTGATGAGGAAATTCCATTAAATAAACCTCTTCAAAAAAGAGAAGATATTAAGCTCTCTGATAATAAAGAAATTGCTATTATTAAAGATTTGAGTGAATGGGATGCTGTAGATCGCATACGGTTAATCAAAGAAATTGCTGAAAATAAAACCCAGTTCCTTTTAGTATCAAATACCGGAACATTATTAAATTGTATTTGTGAATATTCAGAAAGATATGGTCACGGAAATCGTGCTGAATGGGAACCAAAAATTTTAGAAGCAATGGATACTGGTGCAAAGCAAATTAAATTAGGGTTTACAAATATTGAGATTTTCAACCTTGCAATTCAAGATAATTTGAAGCTTGCTCGAAAAATATTTACAAAAATACTTGATTCACATAATTGGGAGATTTGTGCTAATCAACCCTGTCATAAAGAATGCCCCATTTGGAAAAATGTTACATTGATAAAAGAAAATGATTATTTAGCTTTAGAAAGAATATTTCTCGCATATAGAAGAATGTTTGAATACGGTACTCGATTAACAATACGTCAATTGACTGCGCATTTTGCTTATATGATTACATCAGGTATCGAATGTAAAGATATATTTGATTTATTAAAAAAACCTTTTGAATTTCCTGAATCAGAGTACCTTTTTTATAACAGATTTTTTGGGGATAATGGTATAAATTGGGATCGAGATACTATAAATATGAAAGTTTTTCAAGAAATACGATCACAAGAATTTGGTGAAAAGCCTTGTCCTAAAATAGAGCAACATCTTTGGTTAATGGTTCAAGAGCCCGTAATTAAATTGTGTGTTCCATTATTAGAAGAAGAGTTTATAAAACTATTGAATATTGGTAAACAAAGCCAACAACCAAATACAAAAATTACTCCACCTCAAGCCCGCAATCAAGTTCGTAGGATGCTTTATTTTCTTCGTAAATTTGAAAATAGTGATGATGAAGAAGCTTTTATACGTCAATACTTGAACTCATTAGCAATAATAAAATGGAGTCAATGGCAGAATCCAGAATATCATTTATCTATCGAAGAAAAAAGCATCTATCAACAAAGAATGTTTCACGTTTTGCAGGAACAATTTACAGGAGTACGCTTCCCGGAAATTAAGCGTGGGAATCAAAGCTATCTCTACATAACCTTGAGTCGTCGTAATCAAGAAATAAGACAAAGCGCTCAAGTTGTTTTGGCTCAAATTGATTTTAATAATGCATTACAAATAAAGCTCCTTGACTGTAATAAAAATGGATTCAGGAGAGATCTGGTATTAGTTGGACAAGGTCCATTAGATGGGATTCAATTAATTCTTAATTTACCTTTTCTTGATTATGTACTAGCGAGGCATCAAGGTGATGTTGGCAAAATATTACAAGCTTCATATATGAATAGATTAGAACACTTAAAAGCTCAGCTTGTACAAAAATGTAGTAAAGATATTGATGATGATATGTTATTAATACGCCTCAGAACCAATAATCAATTTATTCGCCAACAATTTGCGGTTTCAAAGGGAAAATTGGAGGTGTCAGATGCCTAAGCCTTTCCCACCAAATATTGAATTGGATTTTGAGAATTCGGATAAAAATCCAGCGATACAACTTTTTGGAAAGCGATTTTTTATCGATCAAACTCCTTTAGAACTTCTTATTGAATTAATTTTAGTTATGACTTCTCCAAAAAAAATTAATGAAATTCCTTTTGATTCATTTTTACCTCCAATAAGTTTATTAAAAAATAAATGGATAACTCCATTAAAATACGCTCCAAGATCAAGGTTAAATCTTAAGCTTTTCGCTTTTTTTGGGGCTTCCAAACTTGATACTCGTCATGAGACCCACCGAGAGCATTTAATGAGTCTCTACAGAAAACTAATGGAAAAAATTTCTGTCAGTGGTGATACACAAGAAAATGTAGTGCATACTTTAGAAAACTTATTTCTTGGTTTTCATGGAGTTGGTGCCCAACGAACATGGTGTGCTCAGCATTTTTTACCAATATGCAGGGAGTTAATTGCAGGTGAAAGTATTTGGAAAGCATCTAAAGCATTGGATATTAATGATTGGCATGATGCTTTAAAATATTTTTCGCATAATCAATATATTTTTCTCGCTCGAGGTGGTGAAGTTCTATATCTCCAAATTTGTAACGCTTTGAGACGGGATAAAAAAGAAATTGAATCCTGGGTTAGGAATAACAACCTTCTGGAATATTTTACTTCGAAAGAAATGGATCCAGAATGGCTTTGTAATCAATTAAATAAAGTTTTTTCTAATGTTTATAAACAAACACCTTCAACCATATCTCGGATAGCTGAATTTATTGACCAAGAAATTGACGTGGAAACATCTTTAAAGACGGATGGAAGTGAAGATAAACGACGATGGACTAATTGTAGTTGGTGTCCTGAAGAAACCTGGCCTGAAAGCTACTTATTTGCCGTTGAATTACTTAGAATTTGTCGGGCAAATTTAGATTTAATGGATCGTATTGAATTGCTCGAAATTGCCTGTGTTATGCAAGTTATGAGAACACTTATTACCCAAGCCCAACGATATTGCCAAAAAGAAAGCGATACTTTCCAACCTTATTATTTTGTTATATCTGATCCAGAAGGTAAGAACAAAGCATTAAAGCAAATTTCTCGTGCAACCATTCAAAAGACCAGTAAAACAATATACGATGGTTTAAGACATCCTGAGATTATTAATAATATTCCTCAAGATGAACGTAATAAGTTATATAACGAAGCCGATCGGCGTTATGGTCATAAATTATTTATAAACTTAGGGAAAAAGATTGGTTTAATTATCCCTCGTCGCGGTCCGGGAATGAGGTTTGTTTTGACTGGAACCCTTATCCGCTTCTTAATTGTTGCTCTTTGTCCAGAACCAAGACTGACTTATGATTCTTTTAAGAAAGGCGCAGAAGTCCATTTTGGTATGGTTTTTGATGAAGATTCATTAAACAGAGCAAATTGTTGGGCAATTCAGTCAACAAATGAAACCTATTTTAATGGTACTGATGAATGGTTAATAAAAATGATTGAAGAAGCTGGTGCTTTAAGAAGGCTTTCTGATTCTTGTGCAATGGTTGAAAACTTAGTTATTAATAAAAGGTAAGAGGTGGGGATATGAATTTTTTTGCACAATCAGCTTTTGAAAATATTCAAAATAAGGTAAAACAGCAAATTGAGAAAAATACTCCTCAAAAAAAACTCATTATCACAACTTCATCTTTCCCACCTGATATAGTATTTGAACTCATTCAGCTTTTAGAAACACAATTAAATGAGCGAATAATTTTAACTTTGAAAATTGCAAAAAAATTGGCTGATGAATGGAAAAATTCAGTTAATAATGTTTATAAGAAATTGCCAAATATCAAATATATAGGTGAATCCGATAATTTTACATCATTA
>DUUN01000682.1 GCA_012841535.1 Gallicola sp.
ATTATTTGTCTAAATTCGCTAAATCCATACAAAAAACTAAGAAAAAGCATTCCCAACACCAATATTATTGGTGCTAGTAAATGGATTAAATACTCTCCTGATTTTTTTGCCTTTAAATTTTCCGTCCTTATAAACTTAATCATTTTACCAGCTTCCTTCTATTCCATAGTTTTATTAATAAAAATGAAAAAATTAAAAATACACTTATATTTATCCCTATTGATAAACCCATTTGCGAAATTGAAAGTAATGGTATTTCACCATTATTTAATACTCCATTAGGCTGTATTTTAAAAATAGTTGACATTAGCATTGAGGTAATGGAAAATGGATTATATAAGGCAACTTCCGTTTTCCACATTAAACCATCTAGTATGTTAAATATAATAATTCCACCAACTGTTACAAGTAAATAGGAAAACTTCTTAACCAATAATCCTACCATTGGTACTAAAAACAAATAGCTTATATTAATGATTAAATTTCCCAATATAATATTTAAAATACCTGTTCTAATTTCAAAATCAAAAAATTTACTGTAGACCAATATTAAAATTAATACCAATATTGTAAATATAACTGTTGATATAAGAGAACATATAGCAACTGTTACAAGCTTTGCAAGACCTAATTTCTCAGTGTCCTCTACCGATAACAAAAGTCCCTTATATTCATTTTTTTTATCATTTTGTCCAAATATATTTCCTGTAATTAAAACCAATATAGTTGGAAAGAATAATATATACCACCAGTTTAAAGCAATATCCAGCATATAGTATTCTCCCGCTACAACTGCAAGTACCATTGCAACAAAGGGAATTCCAACAACTATTTTCATTGTAGAAGTCCTTTTTAATTTTAAAAGTTCAGCCTTTACATAATTAAACATAAGCCTCACCCTTCCTTATGATCTCCATAAATGTTTCTTCTAAACTATGAGTTTTATCCAAATTTTCCTCGTACTCCAATTTGCCATTATAAATAATTCCTATTGTATCAGCAACCTGCTCTACTTCTGTTAAAATATGAGATGAAAGTATTACCGTTATACCTTTTCCAGGAAAGGATTTTATTAGTTTTCTTAATTCTTCAATACCTAAGGGGTCTAAGCCATTTGTCGGTTCATCTAATATTAATAAATCTGGCGATTTTAAAAGAGCTATGGCAATTCCTAACCTTTGCTTCATACCAGTGGAATACTTTTTAGCTATTTTCTTGTCCTTTTTCTTTAAGCCTACAAGTTCTAATAATTCAGTAAAATCCTTGTTTTCTAAATTATTCATTAAAGCATAAACTCTTAAATTCTCCTCTGCTGTTAAATTCGGATAAATAGCTGGCGACTCTATTAATGCTCCGATTTTTCGTATGTCCTCTTTTTTCCACAAGCTATTTTCAAAATATATGCTACCTGATGTTGGTTTGCTAATTCCGCAAATCATTTTTAACAATGTGGATTTTCCTGCCCCATTTGGACCTAAAAGTCCATATATAGTATTTTTTTTAAGATTTAAATTAATATTATTATTACTTTTTTGTTTTCCATAAATCTTTGTTAAATTTTCAGTTTTTAAAATATATTCCATAATTTTC
>DUUN01000474.1 GCA_012841535.1 Gallicola sp.
CAACAATTGCTGTGGGAAGACCAATGTATCCCAACCCTATGAAACATGCTTTCATATTAAAAATAAATTATTTTAATCTTTTATTGATTTTAATCCAATTGAACTCTTTCAGGCATTAAACTTTTACGATACATGCCTCCACCTATATTACAATGCAAATAAACGGTATAAATGCATCTCCACCCGATTGTATTGTCTTTATCAATTTGTATATTGATAGACTTGGAGCCTTGATTCATTGTTATTCACGAGCTACAACATCTACAACAACTCCACTTGCAAGATGATGAACCGCCTTTACCATTTCAGACTCATTGTTTTATCATTTTTTTGTGTTTCTATGCCAAACAGAACTATTTATTTTGACTAATTCGAAGTCGGCATAGAAATTGAGAAAGTTAGATACTTAATTTATAATCATGATATTTAGTTACATCTGTCTTAATAAAAGCGATACAATACAAACTTGCTAAAAACACCCAAAATGTTGGCATCAATAAATATCCGCTATTTATTATACTTGCCACTGGTAATGATAAGAGAGCTGCATAAATAATAAAACTATTTACAGGTTTGTATATTTTTTTCACCTGTGCAAAATGTTTTATTAAGTATATTAAGAAAAATAGCGATACAAAGAAACCAAATTGTACCAACACTTCAAGGAACATATTGTGAGGGGCTAATATTGATGCTCCGGTCATCTCTTTTTGAAGGCTACCGATTCCACCCCCAAAAAAAGGTTTATTATAAAATGCTTGTAATGCTTTACTGAAAAGAGCGAATCTCCCATCGTCTTGCGTGAATGAACTACCAGCCAATCTTCTGTAAAATAGTTGCTCGAATATTATATCATAATATCTATAAATTAATATAAGAAGTAGAGGAACTATTAATAATAAAATGTATCTGACTTTCTTGATTTTAATTTTTTTAGAAAAGAATAGAAAAATACCCAATACAACTATTCCCGCTAATATACCACCTCTTGACGCATTGATGAATAAGGTAAAATATGCAAAGCTTATTATTGCTAATGAAATAATTTGATGTGTTTTTTTCTCAACAGATGCAAACAGACCAAACAGAAATGGTAGTGACAAAGCTACTACTGTTACATATCCATTGTAATTACCAAATGTAACGGCAGCAAACTTTTTTTGAACCAGCATACCACCTACATTTATTAATTTATCTGCCTCAAGTATACTTAAATCTAGATGCTTGTCAAAAAATATTTCGTTGAAAGCAATTATTTGTGTGAGGAAAATAAAAACCATCCAGCCAATAAGTAAACTGTTAAATGGCTTATGCGCTTTCAAATACGACATCACTATTAAAAGAAATATATTAAGATGAATCCCATAATATACAATCTCTTTTAAACCTTCATTTGTATCAGATGTCCACAAGAGTGAAACAATAAAAAACAAATAAAGAATAGCAACAGCTCTAGTTATTTGAACTATCTGTTTTTTTCTGCTTTGTTTAAGTAGAAACTGAAAAACAAATGGTATCATAACCAATGAGAATATTCTTATTGGTTGTAATGAACCACCAAATCCACCAAATATCAATAAAGAAATTGTAATTATCAAAAGAAAATCATAGACATTTCTTTTGCTGTTTGCTCTTCTAATGCTATTATTTGAATATAAATTTTTCACTCAAATACTTTTCTAAATGGATCAATATTATACTCTTTGATAAAATAATCTCTTACATTATTAATTTGAACATCATTTAAATCTTCACCCACATTGACTGATGTTAATGTAATATTATTTTTATTTATAACCGGTAGAAATATTTTATTATTATTGGTTTTAACAAGTTTGTTATCATTCAGAAGGGTCATTGCATACAACCATATATCATCGGCTAGTTTACATGTATTCAAAAATATTTCATCATTTAACACATGCTCGTTTAAAACATTAGCCGGATAGTACACTCCTCCAACACCAGTTGCCATTATGTCATATCTTGGTTCTGTTCCATTTTCTAATGGATACCATGATTTATAATTAATAATTTTATCATCGCGAGTATTTAATTGGTGGCCTCTATTGAAACAAACTGTATTTGGATACTCTTTGTTAAAGTTTATCAAAGTTTCTATAGTGTCAGATGGGTAAAAAATATCATCATCAATGATAATAAAATCAGACTTTGGATAATCACGAACAGTATAATAAAACTTTTTATACGATCGTAAATCACCTTCACAAATTACTATCTCTAATCCTCGATCTCGTTGTTTTAATAGTTTTTTCGGTAAAAAATCTTCTGTAGGAAATTGTTCCTTAGAAAGCCA
>DUUN01000323.1 GCA_012841535.1 Gallicola sp.
ATTACTACCCATTATGTCCTTAATTCAATTTTATTAAGTATTATTTATAAAAAATACTTTTAAATATTCTATATTTTTTTAATAGGATGGCGTATTACCGTTCTTAAGTTTTCAACTTTACATCGCCTAGGGTCAGATAGGTAAATTTCATGATGTTTTCTATTGTTGTTAATGTCAGTAAGAAAGCCTTCTTTTTCTATATATTCATTCATCTTATTAATTGATTCTATTTCATTGTCATAGGAGCCAATATGCATTATTTGAACACATAGTCCTTCTCGCCATTTTAAATATTTTGCTTTTAATAGATTAAGGTCGGGTTTTTTATTTTGTAATTTTTCTTTAGCCCATAAAAAAACCTCTTCTGTTACAAATTCAGGTTGTCTAATTAATGAGGTCCATAAAAAATCATTTTTATCTTTAATTGCTCCACCCCTATAGTTTTCATCATCAAACCACCATAATCCTTCTAGTGGAGGTACAACATAATCAAAATAATCCTTTGGTTCGCTTCCATCCATTTTACTCATTTTTATTGTATATGATAAGCCATAGAGAATTTCCATTGCTTCTTTATATTCTTGAGATGTATTTGGATTGCCCTTTCCATCGACTGATATAAAAACCATTTCTGGAACTTCTATTAAACTTGGCTTTTTCTTAGGTAAGTATAAATCCTTGTATTCTTTTTTGTAATCAAATTTCTTTTCCATTTTCCTCTCCTATTGGTATTATTATTTCAGTTATATATTTTTTAGGATTACCCTTGAAATTTTTCCCTGGTCCTTTAATATGTATTTCTCTAGTTGGTGTTTTCATAATATAATTATTGTTATTACAATAATCTATTATATTTTTATAAGCCTTATTAATTGATTCATAACTACCTATATGGGTAGTTTTAATTCCCTTTACAGATGGAATTACCTTAAACTTAATGTTATTATAGTTTTCTATTTTTTTACAAACAGGCAAACAAACCTCTATTTCCGCCTCTTCTTCAAAAGCATAATCGTAATATAAACAAAATGAATTTCCTATTATCTTATCTTTACCGACTTTGTATATTTCATCTATGTATTTTCCAACATCACTATATTTTCCCTTATATTTATAGGACAAAACCATTTTTTCTTCTATTTCTACCACTTCAAAACTATAATCCTCTTTCTTTTCCCCCTCCTTTATTTTTTTACTTAAATATAAATCTATATATTTAATTTGTTCCTCTCCTTTTTTTATCTTAGCCAGTATATTTTCTTTTTTCTCAAGTAAATAATAGGACAAATCTTCTTGGTCTTTACAATTTTCCATAACCTCTTTCATTTCAGAAATTGAAAAATCCAAATATCTTAAGATATTTATTATTTTAGCTTGTTTAAAATTATTCTCATTATAAAGTCTATGTCCCTTTTCATCTCTTGAAAAAGGCTGTAGTATTTTTTCTTTATCATAATAATATAAGGTCTTAATTGTTAAATTAGTAATTTTTGAAAACTCACTTATTTTATACATTTCATCACCTATTACAATTATAGACTATACTCTACACAGTAGAGCAAAAAAATAGAAGACCTAAGTAAGTCTTCTACTTTTTCCCTATATTTTTTTAATTTCTATATTTCTAGCATTTATATTTTTTAAAAAATCCTCATCATGTTCTACTAATATTATTGTAGGTTTATAGCTTAAAATCATTCTTTCTATTTGTAGTCTTGTTATTATATCCAAATAGTTTAAAGGTTCATCCCAAATATAGATATTGGCTTCTTCACATATACTTTTAGATATTAGGACTTTCTTCTTCTGTCCACTACTATAGGAGCCTATGTCCTTATTGAAGGTATCTCTGTCAAAGCCCATCTTTCTAAGCAGTGTTAGAAATTTTGTCTTATTTATATTATTATCCTCAATAAAATCGTCTAAGGAACCTTTTATCCAGTTGAATTCCTGAGGTAAGTAGGAAATTTTTAAATTACTTGCTAATTTTAAGCTTCCATTTCTTTTTATATTAAAACCTACTATTGATTTTAAAAAACTACTTTTCCCCGCACCGTTTTCTCCAGTAATTGTTACAATTTCCCCATTTTCTATTGCAAAATCAAAGGGTTCAAATATACTTTTATCGTTAAATGATATTGAATAATTTTCTGCTACTATAAGGTTTTTACTATGATGAGCTACAGTTTCTAGGACTAGATCATCTTCAAACTCTATGTTAGTAAGTAGACCTGTTTTTTCCTTTAATGTTTTTTTGTATCTTTGCTCAAGATTTTTTGACCTTTGCATCATTTTTGCAGATTTATGACCAATATACCCCTTATCTGCTTTTATTCCCGATATTTTTTGTCCCTTTGTAGCTTCTACCCTATCAGACCAAGTAGCTTTTTCCTCAGCTGATTTTTCCAATCTGCTTATTTCCTTTTTTAGTTTCTCGTTTTTGTTTCTATTAAATTCATCTTCAGCATCTTTGTTTTCTTTCCAAGTATCATAATTTCCTTTTTGTAATACTATTTTTTTCTTTTCTATTGTAAGAACATGATCTATTGTATGGTTTAGAAAATTTCTATCATGGGAAACTAGTATAAATCCTGATTTTTTATTTAAATATTCAGCTAAAATTCTTCTTCCCTTTATATCTAAACTATTTGTAGGCTCATCTATTAATAAAAAATTGTTGTCAGATATAAACATAGAGGCAATTAATACCTTAGTTTGTTCTCCGCCGCTTAAAGTATTAAAGGGCCTATATAAAATATCCAAGTCGACATTTAAGAGATTTAATTCTCTTTCAAGTTTCCACAGCTCATAATTTCCCTTTATTTCCTCTACTACATCAACAGTTAAATAATCTTCATTTTTTATTTCATATGGAAAATATTCAAAATGAACTTTACTGCTAATAGTACCACTATAATCCAATTTTCCCAATAAAATATTTAAAAATGTGGATTTGCCATAACCATTTCTACCAATTAAACCTAATTTCCAATTACTATCCAGTTGTAAACTAATATTTTCAAATATAGGTTTTATATCACCAATATAGGTAAATTCTAAATTTTTTATATCTATTATAGACATTAACTCTCCTTTCTATTAATTAGTTAATAATGTAAAGTTTCCATTTTATCACCTCCAAGTTTATGTTTCTATGTAGTTTTACTATTATTTTCTATTTAAATCATGGGCATAAAAATATAGTTTTGTTGAGCTCTAATGTCAGATTTCTCCAAGAGTAGTTTGCTACGATTGGCTTGAAATTACGACTGAAGCCCTAGTCAAAATCTTTGATTTTGTTACAGGTCTCATGCAA
>DUUN01000759.1 GCA_012841535.1 Gallicola sp.
AAGAGCTAATACCGAAAGATGAAAGCGCTGAAGTAAAACAAGCTGCTTAACCCTTAGCTCCTTAGCCTTTGAAATCACTACCTTACATGAGTAGAAATAAATTTACACCACTTATTGGACTTGACTCAATTTTAAAAAAAATTGTAACTAATAATTCAAACATACTATTATCCTGTAGTGAAAAAGCGGGAGAATTCTTATTTGGAAGTAAAAATTTTACTATAGTTCCTAATCCCATAGAGACGAATAGGTTTTTAAGAGTTTCATCCATAAAGGTTCAACAGTTAAAAAGTGACCTCGGTATCAGTGAAGAAATTTTTGTGATAGGGCATGTAGGGAGATTTTCAGCTGAGAAAAATCACGCATTTATTTTAAAAATTGCAAAAAAACTAACAAAGCTACAAGTGAATTTTAAAGTAATATTTGTTGGAGATGGGGAACTAAAATTATCAGTTAAAGATGAAGCCATTAATTTAGGTATTCAAGATAAGATCATATTTGCTGGTAAACGTACAAATGTTGAAGAGTTTTATAATTTATTTGATGTATTATTATTCCCATCATTACACGAAGGTTTTGGGAATGTCGCTGTGGAAGGACAGGTTTCTGGAAAAAAGGTAATTGCCTCAACTGGAGTTTCAGAAGAAGTTGATTTAGGTCTAGGACTAATAAAATTTATCGATGTAAGAAAGTTTGACGCGTGGGTAAAAGAAATACTAATATCTATGGACTCCAATATTACTGTTTCTGAAATAGACATAAAAGATGCTCTCTATAATAGAGGATTTGGAATAGATGGAGTTGTGAGGAAATATACGGATATTTATAGTGGGCAGGAAAAATTCAACTGAATGAAATAAGTAAGTAAGGAGTAACTATAATGAGCGTACTACATATTACTACTGGTTCAAATTATAATGTAACCATCGACTTCATTAAATTTATTAATGGAAATTTTACAGATTCGAGCCATAGGTTTTTAGTAATAGATAATCCCAAAAATGTTCCATCAGAGTTTAAAAATATTGATAATATCATTATAATAGATAGAAATGACAACAAATATTACAAATTGATTTATAAATATATCCAAAAACAAGAATTAGTCATTTTACATTCATTATGTCTGGATGTTTATTTTCAGATGTTTCTTCTTACTAAGCCTTTGCTCATGAAGAAAATTGTGTGGGTAGCTTGGGGAATGGATTTATATCAATGGATGAGAAACTCAAATAAAATAGTTTATAAATTAAGAAACTATATATCATATAATTTTCGTCAAAAAATTAAATATTTTGTTGGAATATTTCCCCCAGATATAGATTATTTTAAAAAAGAATTTAAATCTAATGCAATAACATTTTATGCTTCTTATACAGGCAATCTATACAACCCCCTTTATGGCAAAGATAAATACTTCAATAAACTTGAAGATAAAGTTAAGGGTAACGGGTGTATCAACATACAAATTGGACATTCAAGCACTAAAACTTTAAATCATCTTGAGGTGTTAAAGAGCCTTGAAAAATTCAAGGGCAAGAATATAAGAATATATCTACCGCTAAGCTATGGAGATATGAAGTATGGTGATTTTGTTGAAGAAAAAGCTAAAAAACTCTTTGGGGATAAGGCAATTTGTATAAGAGAAATGATGTCCAGAGAGGATTATATGGAGTATTTATCAACAATAGATATTGCAATCTTTAATACTACAAGACAGATAGGTTTAGGAAATATAAGCCCGATGCTATATA
>DUUN01000202.1 GCA_012841535.1 Gallicola sp.
CAAGCATTTTATCTGTATATTTATCTATATTCTCTATTTTATTTTTTTGATATTTTCCATCAGGATTATTTTTACTTAATTGATATTTAGTTCTAACAACTATTTTTCTATTAATCATTAAATTTATCCTTTTTTCTATCTTTTAAATAATTATTTAGACATCTACTATTTTTCATATCAACAGCTTCAATTTCCATATTCGCATAGATTTGTTTTAAAATATCATAAATGTAAAGAGAGATTTTTTTTATCTCTCTTACATCTTTTTTTATATTAAATAATTCCATAGATATATCATCAGAAGCTAAACCCTTTTTTAATAATCTATTAACTTCTTTTGTAAGATTATTATTATGTAATTTAGCAGATTCATCAATCAATAAAAATAAATCTTCGCTAAACCCTATTTTCTTTAAAACTCTCATAATATTTCTCCAATAAAATTTGTGTTTCAGAATATATTGTAGATAATTCTTTATCTTTAATTGTTCTAATATTCTCTCTCTTTTTTAATAATCCTTTTTCAATACAAGCATATCTTTCTTTCTCTACAAAATACCTTGGTCCATATCTATAAAAAGTATTTTGCCATGAACAAATTCTTGATTGAGGTAATTTAGGATGCATTATTTTAACTGGAAATCCAGCTATTTCAAATAAATGTTTACTCGTTTCAAATGGTTCATAAATTCTTTTTAATACACACCATAATTTAAATATAGGATCATATACAATTGCTCTATGATACTCTATATCTAATACTAATGGATTTTGTAACAATAATTCTATTTCTTCATTTGTATATATTTTAGATTTCATAATAATCCTCCATACTTTCAAAAGTAGTTTTAATAATATTAGTTAATATTAAGTTTACTAAATTTTTTTTCATCATTTATATTCTCCTTTACTAGGTAGCCATTTTGTATTAATTCAATAATAATGGCATTTACCGTTTTATTATAATGTTTTGCCATCAGTTCAATTTTTTTATATGTATAGTCATCCATTCTTACAGTCAATCTTTTCATATAACACTCCTTTTCTATACCCACAAAAACATTAAAAATAATGTTTTTTTATTTATCAGGATAAGATGAAGACGTCACAATATTATTTTTTGCCTTATTTTAAAGCAAATATAGTGACGTCAATCTTATTTTGCACTTGCAAAATGTGGATACAAATTATTATATTTATATCCATATAAACTAATTTTTACTTATTTTATAAGAAAAAATATACTCATTAAAATGGGTATATTATTTGTTTTTAATGTCCATATTAGGTTCCTACATATGGAGCACAATCATCTACTATTACTCCATTTATATTTGGAT
Source organism: Gallicola sp. (assembly GCA_012841535.1). GTDB lineage: Bacteria > Bacillota > Clostridia > Tissierellales > Peptoniphilaceae > Miniphocaeibacter. The sequence goes on from DUUN01000202.1 coordinate 1,341, forward strand.
GTGGTCTATTATTCCAATCTTCCATACATTCCATATAACTATTATAAGGACCATCTATAGGTGGTTTTATATTAGGTTTTGATGATGTATAAGTTTCATCAGTAAAATTAATTAAACTCATGCCATCTAAATATGTTCCGTCTTCACTTTGTACTTGAAAATGTAAATGAGGACCTGTTGAATAGCCAGTTGTTCCAACACTTGCAATTTCTTCACCAACATCTATTTTTTGACCTTCTGACACCTTACTGCTATTTGGAAATAAGTGTGCATAAGTTACATAATAATTAGTATTTTCATCTACTTCACATTTCAGTTTAATAATATTTCCACCCTGTTTATCACTTTTATCAATTGTATTAGAAGAATAAGGAAAAGATACTTTAGTAATTGTTCCATTACATACTGATAAAACTGGAGTTTGATTACTAGCTGCTAAATCCCAAGCATTATGAATACTAGCAGAATCATATATAATTCTTTCATGCTTAAAATAACTAGTTACAGTAACTTTACTAAAATCAATCGGAGGTGATAAAGGTTTAATTTGTATTTCGTCTATCTGTCCAGAAGATTCTATTTCATCATTTTTACATACTGTCATATTTTTATATTTATTCATTTTACAAACATCAGAAATTGGTTTTAACTGTTTCATTTCTGAATCCAAATTATCGTTATATATATCATCAAATTTTAAACTATCATCTTCTAAATAAAAATATAATATCCTGCTTAATGAAACATATCCATTTCCTGCCTTTATATTTTTATTAACAACAGATAAATAATTTTCTGAATATTCAGAATTATTCTCTACATAATTATCTGTAACATTTGCACCAAAAAAATCTAGTACCATTAAAACTGGTATTAGAACTATTAAAAAAATAGTAATTAAGCCTATTGAAGAACCTAATATAAATTTTAATGTTTTATTTTTAATAATATCACCTCATAAAAAAAAGAACATCTTAATGCCCTAAATTTCTATATCTGAATCTTTCTCTAAAAAATAATTTACGTATTCATTTAATTCACTAGAAAGTTTACATCCTTGTTCATACTGTCTTTTTAATATATTGTTTCTTAAATCCTCATACTTTAATAACATATTTATTTCTTCAACAATTTCATTTAATATTCCTTTAGGTTTAACTGATAATATTTTGTATATATCTTCATATGCTTCTTCTTTAGAATTATAACAATCTTTCATTTCATATGGTCGTAATTCATATTCATATTCAATTACATCATTAGTTAGTTCTTCAATTGTTTTCATTTTAATTTTCTCCCATCATTTCTCTTTCTAGATTTGTTGCTTGTATCAGGATTCTTAATCTTGTTTTTGAATCTATATTTAATAAGAATTCCCCCCTTTTAGCACTTAACAAAAAAGATTTTTGAGTATCAGTTAAAGGATTTTGTTTAAATAATTCTAAGTATGCTAACAAATCATCCTCTTTTAACATTCCAACCATTTGATAATGACAATTATTAAAAATAGCTGTTGAATGTCTAAGTATTTGATTACTACCTACAAAATCTTTAATAGATTGTGTCGCTACAATTAATGAACCTGAATATTTTCTAATTCTTCTAGCAAGTTGTCCAAAATTTCTTAATACTTCAAAATTATTTTCATCTATAAATAAATGAAATTCATCAGCTATCACTACTACATGTTTTCTATCTTCAACTTTTAATTTATCATTATTAATTTTATTTGCAACTATACTATTATTTAAATATGTTAATAAGTTTAATGTTTGAGTATTGATTAGTCTTTGATTTTCTGAATACATCAATTCTTGTAAATTAAATGCAATTAAATCATTGTCTAAATTAATATTAGTATAACCATCAAATAAGTACGAATCAGTGCCAGTTAAAAACCTTGATAATAGAATATCTAATTGTTCTATTAATTTTATTTTTTCCTTACTAGTTAACCCCTTTTTATAAACTGGTAAATAATTATATAAATCTGAGAAAATTGGATAATCTTCTGGTTTTAATGATTGTAAAGTATTAATTGATGTATTCTTATAAATTCCTTTTGAATTATATAATTTTTCTACAATGGCAAGAAGCATAACCATTTCTTTTTCAGTAATACTTTCAAAAGCAGATTTAAAGAATGCTTCTAAGAATCCTAAATGCTTTGCTAAAGGACAATCTGTTTCTTTTGTATCCTGATCATCATCTTCACTTGATATATATCTAATTTGTAATGGATTAATTATTCCTCCCTTTTTAGAATATAAATCAATATATTCACCATTATTATGATTTACTAATTTTTGATATTCATTTTCACAGTCGAAAATAAATACTTTAGTTCCTCTTGCAAATTCATTTACTATTATTTTTTTCATAGTATAAGATTTACCACCACCAGTTGAAGCAATAATAGCCATATTATGTGATGTTCTAGTATTATTGATTACAAACGGATCAAAAAAGATTGGTAATGATGTATGAATATCTACACCTGCCATATAACCTGTAGAATCATTATAATATGTTTTTGTAAACGGAAAACCTGCACTTAAAGTATGTGTTGGTAAATAAATAGAATAATCATCTAATGATTTTATTCCTAAATCATAACTTTGCCATGTTTCCATTTGTCTTAATCTTGGAATATCTAATTTTATCATATAAGGATCTACAATCCTTTTTAATTCCCTTATAGTATCTTCTCTAGTTTTTTTGTCACCTGTGACAATAAGAATTAAAGAAACCTCTTTTATTTTTTCATCACCATTTTTTATTTCATTCATAAGAACTTGAAAATTTTCTTGTTGTCTATCAAGTTCAGTTGCATCACTTAGTTTTTTAGTAGTATTTCTATCACTTAATAAGAATTGATATTGTGCATTAACCCATCTTATTAATTCTTCTTGTGTAATTGTATCTTTCATTGATAAACATGCTCTTACATTTGGAACATTAAATATATTTTCAAAAAATAATTCATCAATAAATGGTGGTATTGTTTTAATTGTAACCATTTGAAATTCATTATCGTCAAATTTAATATTATTTGTTCTTTCTGATACATATAAAGGACTAACTAAATCTGGTATATCACTCCATACCAATTGATCTAATGAATTACTTGTTAAATATAAATTAGATAAAAATTTATA
>DUUN01000814.1 GCA_012841535.1 Gallicola sp.
GAAAAAGTTAAATGCGGTCTCCACTTAACTGTAAACCATAGTATAACAGCTACAGCTAATTGACTTGTTAATTGCTGTAATACTATTGCCCAAACACCTAAACCACTATATGCTGCTATTACTCCAACAATTCCCGAAATAGTTACAGCACCTAAGCTACTAAAAAATAGTTTTTTAAACAACATATTTCTAGCTACATAAGCATTTTGGATTGAATTGAACGCACCTATAAATAAAGTAATAGATAATACCCTTAGTACTTGAGTTAAAATAGGTTGATTGTAAAAACTTGCTATAAACGTAGCTGTAAAGAAAATAATAATATATAATATTGTAGCAACTCCTAAGCTCAAATATAGCACTGATGAAAAATCAACTTCATCAGCATCTTTTTTTTGTATTAGCGCCGTATTAAATCCACTTTCTACAAAAACATTTGCTAAAAGTATAAATACCATTACAATGGCTATAATTCCATACTCTTCTGGCGAAAGAATTCTAGCTAATACAATTTGTACTATAAATTGTATTCCTTGAGTTCCACCACGTTCCATTAGTTTCCAAAAGAGTGAGGATAATATATTTGATTTTGTATGTTGTGATGACATTAAGTGAACACCTTCTTAGCCTTTATTAAAATTTAAGTAATATTGAATGATAATAGTTTTAATTGAATATCAATTCTGAAACTATAGTTATTATTTAAAACAGATTTCTCATCTTGTCTCCATATTTAGAACTTAATTAATTCTATTCACTACATATTTAAATAACCTGATCAAGTTTGGAAAATACATTGAAATCATAATTTTAATTTTTGTTGAGAATGTCTGTCTTTTTAGCCATTCATTATACTTTCTTTCTATGAATAATTTTTTATCATTATTTATAATAAGTTGGCTAACCTCAAATTCTATCTTTAATCTATCTAATTCATAATTCCATTTATAATTCGTATGTTTATTCATCTCGTTGATTAAATCTATGTATTCTTGGTTATGAATTATTGATTGTTCTTTATTATATGTTTTCCATTGACTCATAGCAGAACCCTTTACATTAGTTCGATATACACTTGTAACATCATTAATAAAGTATGCATATCCATGAGAAGTAGCATATAGTTTTAATTTGAGGTCACCACCAGGATACTTCTTGTTATAGAATTCCGGTGTATCTTCTAAAATTTTTTTTCTAAATATAAATGTTGCAGTAGGAATAAAGCCCAATAAAGCAAGTTCTCCAACATCATAACATTTACTTTTTCCAGTAAAGTACTTTGTATTTTCTATAGTGTAAGGGATAAAAATTCTCTCTTTGTTCTTATCTTCTACATCAATTATCTTTCCATTAGTAAAACAGAAGGAACATTCCGGATTATCTTCCATGTAATCTATTTGCTTTTGTAATTTAGATGGGTCTATCCAATAGTCATCTCCTTCACAAAGAGCGATATACTTACCTATAGCCCGAGAATAATTAAATGTACGATTAATAATGAGTCCCTTAGAATATTGGTTTTCCTTTTGGTAAATTGGCTTTATAAGATTTGGATATTTCTTCTCATATTCTTTTATAATTTCTGCCGTTCTATCAGTTGATGCATCATCATGGATTAATACTTCATAATGAAAATTTGTCTTCTGATTCACAAATCCTTCTAATGCATCTTCAATATATGATTCATGATTGAATGTCGTGCAACATATGCTTACTAACGGTTTATTCATAATCGACCTCTTTCTTTAATCAATCATAGTTATTGCTTGTTGTTGTTTTTCTTTGCAATCTTTTAACTCTAATAAACTCAAGTAGAGATGGTAGCTTAATAAAGTTATTCTTAAGCAAATAATAAATAAGATAGTTATATATATCCCTTAAATTCTTAAATTCTTTATTGTTATTCAGATAACCAGTCACCGCATCATTAAACATTTTATTTTGGCTAAAAAAAAGTATA
>DUUN01000741.1 GCA_012841535.1 Gallicola sp.
AAAATAGTTATTTTTATTAGTCCTTTTTAGATTATTGAAATGCTGCCTTTGTTTAGTTATCTCAAATCCTTAAGGCTTTTTTGCTAATCTCGAAGGTGAATCCCAATATAAAATACACGCTACAATAACCCAAAACTCATAGATATACAAAACATCATTGGATAAACCAAATAAGAGCAATGCAAGAAAAGCAAAAAATAAGGGGTTTTTAAAAGCTGTAAACCCACTAACACTTTTTCTCCATAATGTAATAAGAAGATATAATAACAGTCCCGCACCAAACAAACCAAGTTCATATAAATATCTTAAATAACTGTTATGAACTGATAAATCTAATCCATAAGCAGCATATGTTTGAAAATTCTTCCCACCAACTCCAAATAAAAAATAAGTAATCGAACTAGTATACAAGTCCCAACCTCTACTCCAGAGTAAATACCTAGATTCGCTTTCAAAATCTTTATCAAAAAACCTAAACTGAAGTTGACTAATAATTTTGGATTCATTCCAACCGACAAAATCGTTGAATAATGGCACAATGAGAATAATAGCAAGTAAAATAGCTATGGAATAAAAAACTTTCTTAGAAGAAACTGAAATATTAAACTTCACTAGCACATAATATACTGTCATAAGGAAATACGCTATAATTGCACCTCTAGAAAAGGTTAAAATTAAATCTAATGAAATAATCAAAAACATAATTTTATATAGCGTCTGATTACTTGAAATAATTCTCTGTTGGAAGAAACCAAGTATTATTCCTATACCGATTAATAAAGAAATGGAATAATAATTAGGATTATCATATAAACCTACACTACGTGGAAATTGCAAAGATCTATATGGATGTATTAATATTGTTTCTATTCCCAAAATACTATACAATACTTGCGAAACAATCGTAGCAAGAGAAATCAATGAAATTACTAACACAATCATTCTTAAAAAAAATATGGTATTTTCTCTTGATCTTAAGAGAAACTTCAAGGTAATGATTGTTATAATACCAATTATAAAGTATTTCGAGAATTCGATTAACATATCAGTATGCGGCGCATATATGAATTGCATTATTAGTAATACAAAAATTCCCCAGAAAAAGAAAGCTGTACTTTTTTCTTCTTTGTTAACTCTAATTTTTTCTTTTTTCATAATACTTCTCGCAAATAAAAAAATAAGGATTATACTCATTAATGTAGATGAAGTAAGAGGGAATAGTTTTTTATCGAACGAAGTAAATGCTATTAAAAAAAGTAGTACTTTATCTAAAGTTATGTTATAAATATGTTTTTGCAACTTAATTCCTCACTCTAATAATATATTTTCATATAACACTTAACTTCCAACACAAATTCTCACTTGCTAGTTAAGTGAGAATTTTGCATAATGCGGTTTTGCTAAATAGCCTTTCTATATATTGTTGATCATACAAGATTTATGCACTATATATTGTGGTTTTAAAGCGCGCTTCGGCTAATTTTTGAATTATGCAAAACCCTCAAGTAGATAATATAATTTAAATAATTTTAATAAATCCTTTTTCTCCTCAAAGTTTTAGCAATGCTTATCACAAAATTTTTTATGTAGTTATTTGTCTCCCCAATTTTTAAAATAAATAAAAGAATAGTAACAATTAATGTGTTTTTTTCATTTTTACTGTACTCAAGGGCTTTTATTGCGTTAACATAATTATTTCTTGACAACTCTACAATTGAAGCCCTAGCAAACTTCAGTGCTAAAACTTTATCTCTTTTTCTAAAAAAAGGGGCATAAAACCCATATTGATATACTATATCATTTCCCGATTTTCGGCGCTGTTTTACACATTGATTGCTAACAGATTGAAAAAACAGTTGCATTATTCTTTTATCAAAATCATCACTTACGCTTCCAGGTAATATGTACATAGTATATAGAATCTCAGGTAAAACATATGGTTTTGTAACTTCGCACATTCTTAACCACAAATCTCTATCCTGTCCAAATTTAAAAAATTCTCTATATCCACCAGCTTTGTAGTATATATCTTTTCTAAACATAGCTGAACCATGAATTAAGATACTTTTATCAAGTAACTGTTCAATGTAATTTTGAGAAACAAAATTATTCTTTATAAGTCTTTTTCTGTTTCCATCCACTGTCATTTGATATGCAAAATTCGAAACTACACCTACATCGAGATTCTTTACTAGGAAATCTAGTTGTCGTTCTATTCTGTTAGCATGTGAAATATCTCCTGAACCATGAATTGCAATGTATTCTCCTTTAGACATATCAATAGCCTTTTTTATTGATCTAACAAACCCCATATTTTCGTGAGAAATTATTCTTATTCGATTATCAGAAAACCTATTTAATATATTTAAAGTTCCATCACTTGATCCATCATCAACTATTAAAATTTCAATATTTTCATATGTTTGATCCAATAAACTTTGTATTGATTCATTTATATATTCTTTACGATTGTAATAAACTGTTATAATTGAAACTAGGGGTTGCACTTTATACCTCCTTTTACAGTCAAGTCCCAATTAGTGTGTAAATTTCCTCGGTAACACTTT
>DUUN01000580.1 GCA_012841535.1 Gallicola sp.
AAAAATAAAAAAGAATGGGACATAGTAGAAGTCTATAAACCACATTACAGCAAAGTATGGGAACGTGAAGAAGAACCAGCAAGAAAAATGACAGTAGCAGAGATATGTAAAGAGTTAGGCTACGATATCGAGATTGTTAAGGAGAGTGAGTAAAGTGTTAAAGATAAAAGATAATGTAGATTTAAAAGAATTAGAAAATTTTGGGTTTGAATTAGATGAATACGGAAATTATAGAAAAATAATTTATACAGGAAGAAGAGGACAATGTTTTGAATTACTTATAAATATTAAATATAGAGAGTTATTAGGTTATAGTGAAGGTGCAGATGGAGATGGCGAAGAAGATAATATTGATGATACATTATATGACTTAATCAAAGCCGATTTAGTAGAAAAAATAAATAAGTAGGAGGAATAGAAATGGAAGAGAAGAAAGAAGCAAAAAAAGAAATAAAAACAACATTACAAAAAACAAAAACAGTTCAAGTAGCAACTAAAAAAGGTGGTACTTACGCATATAAGTATACTGAACTAGCAGACATAAATGAATATATTGAAAGCATTGGCGAAACATATTATCAATTTATTGAACGAATTGGTGATGATGATTACATAATGACAGTAAGACAAAAGGGCGATAAAGATAGTCAACCAATTCGAGGATGTAGAGTTGTACAAGCTAATTTAGAAAGTTATAGTAATCCAGCACAAGAGCAAGGATCGGCTCTAACTTATGCAAGAAGATATAGTTTGTTGATGGCTTATGGACTAGCAACAGAAGATGATGATGCTCAATCATTATCAAGAGAAAAAGAAGATACAAAAATGGAAACAAAAGAGGAAGCCGAAAACTACATAATTACTTTTGGCAAACATAAAGGAAAAACGTTAAAAGAAATAGACGAAACAGATCCTAGTTATCTTGATTGGTTACTCGATTATGAAAAAGCCGATGACACAATAAAACAAGCAATTAAACTATTAACAACAAATGACAAAAAAGTATCTCCTAATGATTTTGAACAAGTAAAAATGATAGATGAATTACAGGAGCAACTAATCGAAACATACATTCACGAAGGTTTAACTGCTTTAGATGGCATATTAACTCAATTTAAAATCAATTCACTTAATGAATTAAAGTTCGAAGAAGCAGAACAAGTAATAAAAGTATGTCAAAAAAGAAAAGAACAAATAAAAAAAGAAAAGAAAGAGGTATTTTAAATGAATAACGAATTAGAGTTATCAGTACAAAAATTTGAATTAGGACAATTAACTACAAACGCAATAGCGATTAGAGATAAAGTGAAAACTTTACTTAATAACTATAAGGCAGAAAATTATAGCGAAGATAATATTGAAGATGCCAAAAAAGATAAGGCGTTGTTAAATGCAACTTCCAAAAAACTAAATGACGAAAGAATCAGATTAGAAAAAGAGTTTATGAAACCTTTTAACGAGTTCAAAGATGTGGTAAGTGAAACAACAACAATGATAAAAGATGCTAGTTCACAAATTGATTTGATAGTAAAAGAAGTTGAAAACAAAGCTAAAGAAGATAGAAAAAACATCATAGTAGACATCTTTAATTCACTTGTAGGCGAATTAAAAGAATTGATAACACTAGAACAAGTATTCAATGAGAAATGGCTTAATAAAGGTAGTTTTAATGACAAAGGCGAGTTTAAATTAGTTAACGAGTTAGAAGATAAGTTAAATAAAATCAGAGATGATTTAGAAGCAATTAAAAATCTAAATAGCGAACACGAACTTGCTCTTACTAATCAATATTTAAAAGATTTTGATTTAGGTAAAGTCATCACGGAAAACAATCGTCTTAACGAATTGAAAGTTAATACTCAAAAAGTGGAAGTTGCCAGAGAAGAAAAAAGAGAAGCTAAAGTTGAAGAAATGGTAACTAAGCCTGTTGAAACTGAAGCAATTGATCCGATTAAAACATACACATTAAAAATAACAGGTAAATTAAGTCAACAACTTAAATTAAGAGAGTTTCTAGATTTAAATAATATGATTTATGAAAAAGTTGAGTAATAAATAGGAGGATTAAATGGAAGATAAAGAATATAACAAAATTAACTTTATGGACGATGTATCTGAAATATATGCAAAATTTCCGATGGCTATTTTAAACGAACAAGCAAATCAAATGGCTGGAGAATGGCAAAACTTATCAGTGAAATACGTTTATAAAATGCAATCTAAAATAGATACCTTAGAACAAGAGCTATCCAAAGCAAACGATAAGCTAAAGAAGATAGAAGAATATTTAACATCATACGAAAGTATGAGTTATAAAGTAGGTGAGTAAATGAGATATTTTTATGAATATAAATATAAAAATGGTAGCAAATTTGGAGGACATAATTTAGAAAATATAATTACAAAAGAAAACATAATAATTTTAAAAGGCGTTGATATAATGCCAACATATTATGATGAAAAATACCATCATTGGACACAAACAATAGATACGAATAAAATAGAATATTTAAAAATAGAACCAATGAAAGAAGTGGAAGAATGAAAGTAATAGATTTATTAAATAAAATAGCAAAAGGTGAAGAAGTACCAAAAAAAATAAAATATGACACTAAAAATTATTATTTTAGAAACTATGATTATAAAGAATACGATATAGTTGAAAATTGTATTGATGAACAGACAAGTTTTATAGATTGTATAGACTTTTATAAATTAAATGATGAAATAGAAATAATAGAAAATATAGAAAAAGGTGGAAGAATGATAGAAAAAATAAGACAATTTTGTGAATATCCTTACTCTGACAAATATGAGTGTTGGAGTATTAAAGAAGATATTTTAGTAAACAAAATCAACGAAATAATAGATGTAGTAAATGAATTAAAGAAAGAGAGTGATAAGTAACATGAATAAATTTATAGGAATAGGTCGT
>DUUN01000361.1 GCA_012841535.1 Gallicola sp.
CTTAGATTCAAAAATTAGAAATCAAAAAAAAATAAAGAATAGAAATACAACAGTTACTTCTAAAATATCAAATACATTATATCCAACGATAGTGCTCCTCGATTACTTGAGATTTGGTATAGTAAAAATTTGGCTATCAAAAATCACGAGCTCACATAATATCATAATATTTGATAGGTTTTTTTATGATGTAGTTTTAGCAGTATCTAAAGAATTTGCTTTCTCAAATTCCACAAAAGAGAAATTCATCAATCTATACAATAAACTATTACCTTCTCCAGACTTAATATTCGCAATAGACGTATTACCTGAAGTCTCATATTTACGAAAAAAGGAAGAAATAAAGTCTATAGAAAATGCAGAGAAAATACGAAATGATTACCAAGAGGTATATTCAGCAATCTATGATCTACAACAAGGCAAAATCATTAAAGTAGATGGTAATAGATCAATCGAGGTTATTAAAGATAATATTTTGAAAACAACATTGGACTTTTTAAAATATGACACAAATAAAGAATAAATTAGCAATAATTGGAATTGATTCATTAGATCCGTATGTTATTCTAAGATATAGGGACGAACTTCCAAATTTATCTAAATTGATAGATGAAAGCCCGACTTTTATCTCAAAATCTGTATTTCCTGTGGATACAATCCCTGCATGGGGAAGTATATATACCGGATTAAATCCTGGAAATCATGGTTTGCTTTATGTATATGATGTTTTTGATCCAAATCTAAGCGATTTAAATAAGCTAGATGCAAACTACATTAAAGGGAAAACATTTTGGGACTATGCAAGTGAAGAAGGATATAAAACTATAGTGCTTTTTCCAACATTAATGTATCCTGCGTGGGACACTAATGGAGTCATGATAAGTAAATCACCATTCGAAGATAGACTCAACTGGATAAAAACAGAGAGAAGTATTAGTGTTTATCCCGAAACCATTAAAAATAAGTACAAAATTCCTGATAAACTTCTAGATTTGTGGGGTGGATTTCCAGGAATTAATCATCTACAAGAATGGGCAGAGACCGGTAAAGATATCCTAAAACTAGAAAAAAACATCGGACTTGACATATATAAATCCGAAGACTGGGATTTGTTTTTTATTTACTATTCTCTGTTAGATATAATACAGCACAGGCTTTGGAGATTCTTTGATCATGATGACATAACATTCCCAGGCAAAACACCATTACATGCTATAATTAAAGATTACTATATAATATTTGATAATATTATAGGAGAATTTATCGAAGTCCATCCAGAAATAAGCTTAATTGTTATGAGTGACCATGGCCATATGTCTAGACCATCAAAAATAGTTAATATAAATGAGTATTTGAGAAAAAATGGATATCTTCTACTAAAAAATAACAAGAATAATATAAAATGGGTTAGAGACAATTCGTTAAAATTAATAACAAAACTAAATCTAGAACACTTAGTCATTAAATTTGTAAATAAGAGCCAAAAGCTGGCTGCAGCTAGCAAAACTATATACTCAATGTCGGAAGCAATTGATAAGACTAAAAGTGTAGCATATTTATCAAATTTTGCAGGAATTAAGTCATACCCTGATGGTGGTATCGAAATTAATAAAAATTTAGTCTTAGATGATAAGTATGAGCAGATAAGGGATGATTTAATAAAATTATTATCTGAATTAAAAGGATCAGACAACGAACTATTACTAAATTGGGTCGCAAGAAGGGAAGAAGTATATCCTGGAAAATTTACTGAAAGAATATACCCGGATATACTTTTTGAACTTAGGTCTGGATATGGAGTTGGATGGGATATCAATTCCGATCTATTTGGAATATCAA
>DUUN01000293.1 GCA_012841535.1 Gallicola sp.
CTCCGATTGGTATTTTGTAGTGAATTTATTGTATCGGAAAATGGTTGTTATGTCTCTTTTTTTAAATAAAATGGTGTTGGAGAAGATTTTCATTTTCCTTCACCAATACCATAAATTATAGAACCATTATTAGAGGTCTTTTTTTGTAAAAATTTAGAAATAAAAATCAGAGTAGAAAAATTTAAATTCCACTCTGAAAAAAGCCAAATTTTTAGAATATATTATGAATTAATCCTTTTTATATATCTCTATATAAACCTATAACTTTACCTAGTATTTCAACTTCTTTTACTATAATGGGAAACATTGTTGAATTTTCAGGTTTTAATTCAACATGATCATTTCTCTTATAGTATCTTTTTACTGTAGCAGATTCATCAATCATAGCTACTACAATATCACCGTTATTTGCAGTTTTTTGTTGTCTTACTATTATTTTATCCCCATCTAGTATTCCGGCTTCTATCATAGATTCACCTTGTACATTTAGAATAAATAAGTTTCCCTTTGCTGATAATTCAATTGGTAGGGGAAAAGTATCTTCTATATTTTCCAATGCTAAAATAGGTTCACCAGCAGTAACTTTTCCAACAATAGGAACATCAAAAGTTTCCTTTTTCGAATTGATTTCGTCATATTCTGTATCTATTATTTCTATTGCTCTATTTTTTAGTGGGTCACGTCGTATATAACCTTTATCTTCAAGTTTTACAATATGACTATGTACAGTAGAAGTTGAACTAATATTTAGTTTAGTACATATTTCTCTTATAGCTGGGGGATAGCCTTTATATTTTATATAGGATTTTATATAGTTTAAAATATCTATTTGTTTTTTTGATAAATCATCATACATTATTAAACACCTCAAATTTTCTTAAATAAAGTATATCATATTAAAACTTTACAAACAAACAATCGTTCGGAAAAACTTGACAAGCGAACATATATTCGATATTATATATAATACAAGAACAAATGTACGGAGGATGTTATGAAGAAATATAAAGTAGTTAATAAATTTAGATTTTATAGTTTTATAACTATATCTTTAGCTATAATTTTGTTTTTAGTCTTATTATTTTTTAATATAGGAAGTTCTTTTGGAGCTAATACTAATAAAACAAAATATGAATATTACACTGTAAGAACAGAGGATACTGTTTGGAATATAGCAGAGAAATATAATAATAAAAATAAAGCAGATATAAGAGATTTTGTTAATTTTATAATAGAAGAAAACAACATACATGATTCCAATATTATACCTGGAGAAAAAATAAAAGTACCAATTATTTAAATAACTGGTACTTTTATTTTTTATAATATTATAAATCACCTAAAGGATTTTTATTAATTGCACTCCTTAGACTTTCGTCATCTACATGAGTATAAATTTGAGTAGTAGCTACAGAAGTGTGTCCAAGAATTTCTTGTAGTATTTTTATATCAACATCTCCATGTTTATACATTAAGGTAGCAGCAGTGTGCCTTAATTTGTGAGTAGAGTATATAGATGTATCAAAACCGGATAATTCCAAATAGTAATCAACTCTTCGTTGAATAGCTCTATTACTCATTTTACTTTTCCTAATACTTAAAAATAAAAATTCATCATCAGTTTCAGGTCTAATTTTTAAATATTCATCAATAGCTGTATTACATGATTTATTTAAATATATAGTTCTTTCTTTATTTCCTTTTCCTATAACCTTTAAAGTATCATCTTTTATATCCGATATTTTAATATTGGATAATTCAGACAATCTCATTCCACAGTTTAGAAATAGGATTAAAATAGCCTGGTCTCTTTTTCTTATTATTTCATTTTCAACATTTTCTACAGATTTTATCAATCTTATAGACTCATCTAAGGTAAGGTAGACTGGATTACGTTTTTGTTTTTTTGGTATCTCCAATTCTTCACTAGGGTTAATATCTATTATTTTTCTAATATTTAACAAATATTTAAAAAAAGACCTTATACTAGAGGCTTTTCTAGCTCTTGTAGTAGCACTATCATTATAATTCCTGTCTAAAAAAGCAAGGTATGAATGTATATCTGAAAGCTGAATTTTTTTCAAATATTCTTCAGGGAAATTAGAAATATCAATTTCATCAATATTATTATCTGTAAATTTATTTAAGTTGAATCTATAAGTAATAAATTTTAGAAATTTAGAAATATCATATCCATATTCCTTTGTAGTATTAGGGGAGCGACCTTTAATGGTTTCCATATAGTCTAAATAATCGTTTAGTATTAATGGGTAGTTTAACAAAGTAGGGCCTCCTTTAAAATTTTTAAGTAGTCACAAAATAATAGTTTTGTGACTACTTAAACTATAAACCATAAAATAGTAATTGTAAAGAGTTAAATACAATATTTAAACAAATAGCGATCTTTATAGTTAAAGATTAAGCATAATTAAAAAAAGTAAACTATGTATCTAGTTTACTTTTTTAGAAAGGTCAATTAATCTTTCCAATGCTGTTTTTATTGTATTTTTATCAGTTGCATAAGAAATCCTTATGTAATTATCGTTACCAAAAGCAATTCCCGGTAAAATAGCTACTTGAAAATCATCTAATAGTATATTTGCCAAATCAGATGCATTATTAATTTCTAAACCATTATATTTTTTTCCAATAAAATATTTAATATTAATGAAGCCATAAAAAGCTCCTTGTGGTCTAATCATATCTAATGTACCTGAATTACTAATTAAATCATATACTAAATTAGAGCGATTTTTAAATTGTACAATCATATCTTCAATTTCATTTTTTTCATCTTTTAGTGCAATATATCCAGCATATTGTGCTATTGAATTTGCACAGGAAGTTGCATGGCTTTGAATTTTATTCATTAATTTAATTAAATCATCATTAGCTGTACAATAGCCTAAACGCCATCCAGTCATTGCATAGCTTTTAGAAAAGCCACCAATAGTAATGGTAATATTCTTAATTTCCTCATTAAAGGAAGCAATACTATAATGTTGACTAACAAAATTTAATCTTTCATAGATTTCATCTGATATAATAAAAATATTATTTTTTAAAGCCCAATTTGCAATTTCCATTAGTTCATCTTTGGAATAAACTGCACCAGTAGGATTAGATGGATTTGTAATAATAAGAACTTTACTTTTACTAGTTAAATATTTATCTAAATCAGAAACAGTTACTTTAAAGTCATTATTATAGCTTGTTTCTACAGTTACAGGTACTCCACTTGCAATTTTTGTCATTTCAGGATAGCTAACCCAATAAGGTGAAGGAATTAACACCTCATCTCCAGGATTACAAATAGCCATTAAGGCATTGAGAAGTGATTGTTTTGCCCCAGTTGAAACTATAACGTTATTAGGTGAATAATCTAAATTATTAAAAGTTAAAAGTTTCTTACATATTTCCGTTCTTAATTCTATTGTGCCATTTGCAGGTGTGTATCTTGTTAATCCTTTATTAATAGCGTCAATACCTGCCAATCTAATATATTCTGGTGTATCGAAGTCTGGTTCACCAGCTGTTAAATCCAATACAGGTATACCTTCTTTTATTAAATCCTTTGCTTTTGTTGAAAGAGCTAAAGTCATAGACGTAGCTAAACTTTCAATTCTTTTACTATATTTCATATATTTTATATCCCCCTTGTTCTTATTTTATGAAGAGCCTTAATCCTCTTAATATTTTTATTGTTTAAGGTAAATTTTCCTATATATTTATAGTTGTTAATAACTTTACCATGACAATCACTGCCGCAAGTTTGTATTAAGTTAAATTTACTGGAAATATTATAATATTTTTCAATTTGTTCTAAACTATGTTTAGAATTTATAATTTCAAGGCCATCTATTCCATTCATAATAATATCATATACAATACTATCATCGCCAATATCGCCAGGATGAGCTAAAATAGAAACTCCTCCAGATTTTTTTATTGTATTAATAATATCTGTATATGAAATAGAAGTCTTTTTAACATAGGCTAATCCATCGTTACCTAAATATTTTTCAAAGGCCTCTTTAATAGATGAGCAAATTTTTTTATCGACTAGAATTTGTGCAAGATGACTTCTGCTTACTATATCTTTACTTGAATATTGTTCTATTTCATCTTGTCTAATATTTATATTTAAATTAGAAAGTTTTTCTATAATTTTTTTTGTCCTAATAATTCTATTTTCCTTAGCTATTTTTATTAAATCATTAATGTCTTTATTGTGTATGTCAATATAGTATCCTAAAATGTGTACTTCTTTGTTATCTATTGTAACACTGAATTCAACTCCAGGAATAAAATCTAACTTATATTTTTTAGAAAGCTCAATAGCTTCTTTAATTCCGTTAATAGTATCATGGTCAGTTAAAGAAAAACCCTGTAAATTTAAATTAAAAATATTTTTAACAATATCGTCTACTGTATTTATACCATCGGAATAAATAGAATGTAAGTGTAAATCGTACATTATCTTCTCCTAATATCTATTAATTGTCTAAATATATTATATTATAGTATATTGAATAAAAAAAAACTATTACATAATTATGTAATAGTTTGATTTTCTATTTTGCATAATCTGTTACTCGGCTTTCCCTTATAACATTGACTTTGATTTGACCTGGATATTCTAATTCATCTTCAATTCTTGTAGAAATATCTCTAGCCAAAACAATCATTTCATCTTCAGAAATTTCTTCAGGTTTAACCATTATTCTTAATTCTCTACCTGCTTGTATAGCAAAGGATTTATCTACTCCTTTGAAAGAGTTTGAAATTTCTTCCAAGTTTTCTAATCTTTGAATATAATTTTCAATAGCTTCTCTTCTAGCACCTGGTCTAGCAGCTGAAATTGCATCAGCAGCTTGTACTAAAACAGCCTCTATAGTTGTTGGTTCAACATCACCATGATGTGACTCAATACAATTAATTACTTCAGGTTTTTCCTTAAATCTTTTGGCAGCCTGTACACCTAATTCTACGTGAGGTCCTTCAATTTCGTGATCAATTGCTTTACCTATATCATGTAGTAGTCCGCCTCTTTTAGCAAGTTTAACATCTGCTCCTAGTTCAGCAGCCATCATTCCTGCAATATTAGAAACTTCAATTGAATGTTTTAAAACATTTTGACCATAACTTGTTCTGTAGTGTAACTTTCCTAATAATTTTACAATTTCAGGGTGAATTCCATGTACATTGGTTTCGTCACATGCATTTTCACCATTTAATTTTATGGTGTTATCGACTTCTTTAGTAGCTTTTTCCACCATGTCCTCAATTCTTGTTGGATGAATTCTCCCATCTAAAATTAATTTTTCAAGAGCAATTCTTGCTACTTCCCTTCTTACAGGATTAAAAGCTGATAAAACTACTGCTTCAGGTGTATCATCAATAATTAAGTCAACGCCGGTAAGTGTTTCAAAAGCTCTTATGTTTCTTCCTTCTCTACCTATAATTCTACCCTTCATTTCATCATTTGGTAATGAAACGACTGAGACAGTAGATTCAGCTACGTAATCGGCAGCATATCTTTGAATAGATGTGGTAATAATTTCTCTGGCATAGGAATCTGCCTTGTCCTTGGTTTTAGCTTCTAACTCCTTAATAATCATAGCTTGTTCATGAGTAACTTGTTCTCTTAAATCATTAAGTAAAACAGTTTTAGCTTCATCTTGAGTTAAATTAGCAACTCGTTCTAATTCTTGAAGTTGTTTATCTACAATTTCTTGAATTTCTTTTTGTTTAATTTCAATATTTTTTAGTTCAGTGTCTAATTTAGTATTTTTTTTCTCTAAAGCATCACTTTTACGTTCAAGATTTTCTTCTTTTTGTAGAATCCTTTTTTCAGATTTTTGAATTTCTAATCTTCTTTCACGATTTTCATTTTCTTGTTCGGTTCTTAATTTAAAAATTTCATCTTTTGCTTCTACTAACATAGCTTTTTTAGTTGAGTCAGCTTCTTTATTAGCATCTTCAATTATTTTTGCTGCATGAATTTCAGCACTTCCGATATGTTTTTCGGAAATATTTTTTCTCATTAAAAAACCGACTAACAAGCCGATTATAAGGGTAACTATACTAGCTATTGTAGTAATTAATACGTTATTCAAATAACGCACCCCCTAAATAATATTTAATTTTCAATATTCATAAAAATATAACAAAATATTAAAATTTTGTTATATTTACATACTAAGTATAAGCTTTCGAGGCTTAAAAGTCAAGAAAGATGCTTTAACAATCAAAAGTTTATTGTTTCAATTTTTGAAATTAAATCTTCTTTTATTATTCTATAACCTTTATTTCCGATTGAGGCAATATGCTCATTATGAGATATTAAAATAATTTGTTTATCGAATTCTTCGGAAACTTTTTTTATAAAATTCGAAACATTAAATATATAATCCTCACTAACGTGTTTTGCCGGTTCATCTAAAACTAAAGGACCATCAATACTTGGTTTATATTTTAATAAAAATGCTAGTCTTAAAGCTAGGGAAAGTATGTCTATTACTCCTCCCCCCCTACTATCTTGAAGTTTGTATTTATATACATTATCATCTTGTCTTTCCAATATGAAAAATTCTGCACTATTTTTTCCTCTTGATTGACTTAATTCAATTTCAAATTCTAAATCGTTATTAAAGACTAATTTAAGGCAACTTGTAACAATAGATTTTATTTGTAAACTAGCCTGTTCTCTAGAAAAATCTGCTGTTTGTTTCAAAAGGGTATCTACTAGAAGTAAATCTTCATTATTCTCAATTAGTTTATTTATTCTATTATCAATTCGATTAATATTATCTTCTATAGCTTTTTTTTGTCCAAGA
Source organism: Gallicola sp. (assembly GCA_012841535.1). Classification (GTDB taxonomy): domain Bacteria; phylum Bacillota; class Clostridia; order Tissierellales; family Peptoniphilaceae; genus Miniphocaeibacter. The sequence continues at coordinate 6,840 of DUUN01000293.1, forward strand.
TTTAAATGATATTTTTCTTTTTTCAAATTAAACTTAGCTAGTATTTCATTATAATCTATGTCTATCATTAAATATCCTCTGATAATAACTTACTAGCTTCAAATAAAAGTCCGTCAATTTCATTTTCTAAGTTTGCTATTTCAATTTCTAAATTTTCTGGTTTAACACCTAATTTTTCAATTTCAACTAAAAGTTCTTCCTTTTGTTTATTTAAACTTTCTAAAGTTGATTCAGCTCTTGCTCTTTTAATTTTTGCATCATCTAATCTGTTTTTTAAATTACTAATCTCTTTACTATAATCCATTTTATACCTCATATTCACTTATAATTTTATTTAAATGTCCTTCATCTAAATCATTAAAACAATATGGACAAATTGAAGATTCTTTTAATAAATCAATATATTTTTTAAGAAGATTATTGTTAAAAGTAGAATCTTTTTTTATTTTATCCTCTAAATAATTTATATTGTTATTAATTTCTTTTAAATTTTTTTCATATGAATTTAATTGTTCAAGAATAGTTTTAATAGAACTAATTGTATTATATTTAGTATTTAACTCTTCTAAATTTTCAAATTGTTGTATATAAACATTACCATTTTCAATTCTAGTTTTGACTTCAACTAAATTTTTATTTAACTTAAAAAGTTTAAGATACTTATTTTCTAAATTATCTAATTCTTTTATTTTTAAATTTAAATCTGTTACCTTACTAGTTTTAATTAAAGAGCTGTATTTTATAATATTATCGTTTAATGGCGTTAGCTTCTTAAAAATTAATTTTAACTCATTATATTTATTAATTCTTTTTATTATTGAATCATATTTAACAACAACTTTATCAAGGTTTTTTGTTTTATTTAATATTAAGTTATATTTATTTATTTCTTTATTAACTGATAATAATTTAAAATGAAGATTTTTTAAGTTATTACATTTGTCTAGAATTAAAGACGCTTTTTCAACTATACTTTCATAATTTAAAAGTTTTGAAAGCTTCTGAATATATATATTATAATCATTAGTTTTATTTTGAATGCTCATATAAGAAATATTTAAATTTCTATATTTTTCCAATAAATTATTTTTATTATCAATATTGACTACAATATTATTAATATATTTTATTTCCTCTAATTCTGAATCTAAATAATCATATTTCTTCAAGTTTTCTAAATGTATATTTTTTTCTTTTTCTAAAGATTTTTTTTCAGAATTTATTTCATTTATATCTTTAGATAATTTATTTAAAGCTAAATCTACATTTTCAATTCCAGCTAATTTACCAATAGCTACTGCTTTAATAGATGGTGATTCTGTTAATAAAAAGGGACTTTCTAACTGATCTGAAATATTTAAAGCTATTAAATTATTACCATCTAATTGAACTTTTGATATATTTGTTATTTCACTAATTTCTTTAGGAACTTTGGTACCAAAGCCTTCAAATCTTTCTGTTTCTCCTGTGGGATAAGTTATTTCATAATAATTTTTCGTTTTACTTCGTCCCCTTGTAATAATAAATTCATTATTAAAATATAAAATAACCTTGGCTTCTTTACTTTCCTTTCTTATAAAATCAATTCCAGATGGCTCATTGAATAAAACCCATTTTAAAGCACGTATAACTGCTGTTTTTCCACTGTCAGAAGGACCAATAATAACATTTACCTTATTGTCAAAATATAAATCTGTATATTTATGTGATTGAAAATTAATTATTTCCATTCTTTTTAAATAATTCATTTTTTATTAACCTCTATGTCTTCAATTCTTTTTAAGGCTTCTTCCAATATCTTTTTAGGAAAATTATTTTTATCTGAAATTTCTTTTAATATTTCATAAATATTATAACTTTCTAAATTGGTGTTTTGACGTACTAAAAGCTTAAAATCCTCTAGTGCTTCAGATTTTATTTTTTCAAAATCGTTATTAATTTTTAATACTTCTTCTCCTGGCAAAGCAGATTTTAAAGGAATTTCTTTAACTAGTATATTTTCTTTTGAAATATCTAGGATAATAATTTCTGGAATTCTTTTTAATTCTGGTTTACTACTATTAGTTCTCAGTAAGCTTCCAGGATTTATAAAATATTTATTATTTATTTCTTTTACACCAAATCCTGTATGGTAATGACCTGATAAAATTATATTAGCATCTGTTTCTAAAACTTCATCTATTAATGTATGACTAACAGTATCTACAAAGGGTTTGTCTATTAAAAAACTATGAATTAGAAAAATATGATAATCAACATTTTCAATTCGTTTAGGAAAATAATATTTTTTATATTCACTGTCTATATCATATATATATGGACAACCAGATAATTGAATACGTAAATCCTTATCTTCTAAAACAATAGGATGATCCTTACTAATAAGAGTTACAATATTTAAAGTATTTAGTAGTCCTAACATAGATCTATCAATAGTATTTGGATTATGACCATAAATATCATGATTACCACTTATTATATATATTGGTTTATTAAAATCCTTTAAAATATTTGCAAATTTACCTACAGTTTTTACAGGTATATCTGGCCTATCGAATAAGTCTCCCCCGTGTAGTATATAATCTATTTCATGTTTTGTAATTAATGATTTGATTTCAGTAAATTTATTTTCAATAGTTTCTAAAAAATTATCCTTCCGAGAAACTGGATTAGTAGCTCTAATATGTGTATCAGTAAAAAATAAAAATTTCATAAGTCACCTACAACAAAACCTCCTTTCAAGAAGGAGGTTTTTTAATTATTCTTCAATATTAATATCTTTTTCAACTATATCCTCTTCACCATCAATAATATTGTAATGAGCATACGTTCTTCTAGTAACTTCCTCTAACATTTCAGGATGATTTTCTAAGAAATCCTTGGCTTTTTCTCTACCTTGTCCTAAACGTTCTTCATTATAGGAATACCAAGCACCTGCTTTATTAATTATTCCAGCTTCAGCAGCCATGTCTAGTAGGGCACCAACTTTGGAAATACCCTTTCCATACATAATATCAAATTCTACTTGTTTGAAAGGTGGAGCTACTTTATTCTTTACAACTTTTACTCTAGTTCTATTTCCTATTATGTTATCTCCATCTTTTATAGCCTCAGCTCTTCTAACTTCTAACCTAACACTGGAGTAGAATTTTAAGGCTCTACCACCTGTGGTAGTTTCAGGATTACCAAACATAATTCCTACTTTTTCTCTTAATTGGTTTATAAATACAACTGTAGTTTTTGATTTTGCAATTACTCCAGTAAGTTTTCTTAATGCTTGTGACATAAGTCTAGCTTGTAAACCAACATGAGAATCACCCATATCACCTTCTATTTCAGCTCTAGGTACTAATGCTGCTACTGAATCTATAACTACAACATCTAATGCACTACTTCTAACAAGAGATTCAGTAATTTCTAAAGCCTGCTCTCCGGTATCTGGTTGTGAAACAATTAATTCATCTATATCAACACCTAAATTTGAAGCATATTGAGCATCCAGAGCATGTTCTGCATCTATAAAAGCTGCTATTCCTCCATTTTTTTGAGCTTCAGCAATTATATGAAGGGCCAAAGTTGTTTTACCTGAAGATTCAGGGCCATATATTTCCACAACTCTACCTCGTGGTATTCCTCCAATTCCTAAAGCAATGTCTAAATTAATAGCACCAGTTGAAATAGAAGCAATATTTTGTTTTGGTGTATCTCCAAGTAGCATAACAGAACCTTTTCCAAATTGTTTTTCTATACTTTTAAAAGTGTTTTGTAATGCTGTATTTTTATCTTTATCATTTGTAAAATTTAATGACATACTATTCTCCTTAAATATTATCTAAATCTAAAACATGAATATTTTTAACTAAATAATCTACACCAGATATAATTGTTAAAATAACTGATATATAGTATACAATATTTGTAATAATTGTTGGAATCCAAAATAAAATGCTTCCACTAAATAGAATCATAATAATTACTAAGAATTGAGAAACTGTTTTAAATTTCCCCCAAAAGCTTGCAGCGATAGTAACACCACTAGATGCTGCTAAAACTCTAAATCCTGTAATAATAAATTCTCTTGCAACAACAATACATACAGTCCATGCAGGGACAAGTCCTAACTCTATAAACATAATTAAAGCAGCTGTTACCAACATTTTATCAGCTAAAGGATCTAAAAATTTTCCAAAAGTTGTAACAAGATTTCTACTTCTAGCTAGATGTCCATCAATAAAATCCGTTAAAGATGCTATAACAAATATTAATCCTGGAATTAGGCTATCAACACCTAATACCATAAGTAAGATAATAAAAATTGGGATCAATATCAATCTAAAAATCGTAAATTTATTTGCAATATTCATTTATTCACCTATATCCTTTAAATAATCTTTTCCAACTAAAATTTTTCTAGGCTTACTTCCTTCATATCCACTTACTATTCCCATCTCTTCCATTTCATCAATAAGTCTACCTGCTCTAGCGTAGCCTATTTTCATTTTTCTTTGAAGTAGTGATATAGATGCAGAATTTTCTTCTAAAATAATTTTTACAGCATCTTTAAAAAGTTCATCAGTACTTTGGATATTTTCAGAAGCCTCCTGTTTTTTATCTATGTCCTCAATTATTTCTTTATTATAATCTGTTATATTCTGATTTTTTAAATAATTAACTATTCTTTCAACTTCTCCATCTGAAATAAAAGCTCCTTGAATTCTAACGGGCTTTGATACATTTGAAGGAAAGAATAACATATCTCCCTTACCTAATAATTTTTCTGCACCTGATGTATCAAGAATAGTTCTTGAATCTATTTGAGATGAAACAGCGAAAGAAATTCTAGATGGAATATTTGCTTTAATTGTACCAGTAATAACATCAACTGATGGTCTTTGAGTAGCTACTATTAAATGTATTCCACAAGCTCTTGCCATTTGTGCAAGTCTAGCAATAGAATCTTCAACTTCTCCTGCAGCCACCATCATTAAATCAGATAGCTCATCTATTATTATTACAATATATGGTAATTTTTCTAGACTATTATCAGAGTTTTTTTCGTTATATGATTTTATATCTCTGACATAATTTTCTGAAAATATCTTATATCTTCTTTCCATTTCTGTAACAGCCCAATTTAAAGCAAAATTAGCTTTTTTAGCATTAGTTACAACAGGTATAGCTAAATGTGGTATTCCATTGTAAATACTTAATTCGACGACTTTTGGGTCAATTAAAATCATTTTTACATCATCGGGCTTTGCTTTAAAGATAATACTCATTATTATAGTGTTAATACATACGGACTTACCACTTCCTGTTGCTCCAGCAATAAGTAGATGAGGCATTTTATCTATAGATGTTACTATAGCTTTTCCTGAAATGCTCTTACCTAAAGCAATAGGCATTAATGAATTTATTTGTGCAAACTCTTTGGAATTTATTATTTCTTTAAAATACACATCTTCTTTATTAATATTTGGTACTTCTATACCAACTACAGATTTACCAGGTATTGGTGCTTCTATTCTTATGTCTGAAGAAGCTAATGTCATAGCTAAATCATCAGATAAATTAACAATTTTACTTACTTTAACACCTGGGGCTGGTTCTAACTCATAACAAGTAACCGTAGGCCCTTTATTTATTTCTACAACAGAAGCATCAATTCCAAAACTAGAAAGAGTATTTTCGATTTTTCTTGCTTTGTTTAAAACTTCATCTTTGCTGTCACCTTTTGATAAATGAGGATTTTTAAGTAACTCTAAAGGTGGAAATTTATACGGAATTGTTTCTTTTTCAATTTCAAGGGAAAAATCTTCCATTGATAATTGCTGACCTTCATCATTTTCATTAAAATTTAAATCTTCTAATTTAGAATTGTTGTTAAATTCTTCTATTTTATCAGAATTATCACTATAATCATTTATTTTAATATCTTCAATCTCTATTTCATTTTCATCATTAAATGTAGGGGCTTTCTTTTTTAAAATAGGAGATTTCTTTTTAGGAATTTTATTCTTTTTTATTTTATTTAAAAATTTCTTTAATGTATTTTTAGTTCCAATAAAGAATTGTTTAATTTCCTCTAACAATTCCTTAAATGAAATGTTAAACATATAAATTCCAGAAAAAATTATATATAAAATAGTTAGAAGATATATTCCTATTTTACCTATGGAAATAAGCAAATAATGTGTTATAAAAGCTCCAATAATTCCTGCCCCTAGGTAATTATTAGATAATATTTTTGAATTACTTATTCTTATGTTCAATAAAGTTCCAGTATTCATATTTAAGTCTACTAACACTAGAGAAATAATAAATAATCCATATATTAATAAAAATACATTAAATGTTTTTTTATTCATTTTATTAAAAATATAGACTAGTGAATTAATAA
>DUUN01000342.1 GCA_012841535.1 Gallicola sp.
ACAAACTAGTTATTTAATAATTTGTCAGTTAATTTTTTAAATAATGAACTTTACTAACTGACTAAGCTTGTAGAGGTTCCTCGAGTGGTAATTTCGGACGCGAGTTCGATTCTCGCCGACTCCACCAGATTGATAGGAAACTCGAACTTTTCGAGTTTAAGTAATACAGACTAACTAGAAATAGTTAGTTTTTTTGTACTTAAATTATGAAAGGATCCAATCAAAAGCTGTATTATAGTAGAAATCATTATAAAATTTATCTGTTAATAAATGTATTATATATCCTATTGAAATATCATCTTTCATATTTGGGTATTTTTTTATAAATTCATCTGCATTTGCTAAATTTTTAGGATATATATCTTCAAATTGAAAATGAGATAATCCATGATCATGTTCTATTGTTAAATCTGGTAGAACACTACCTAGCATAATAGAATCATTATCTAATTTTAGTTTCTTATTTATTTCTTGAGCTATACTTAAATGAATTTTATGACTAGGCATATTCTACCTCCAAACTATTTTAAAATACTGTAAACTATCATAAATATTGCACCAGCAACAAAACCAGTAATTAATGTAAGAATTAATGTATCTACAAAACCATTTGATGAAGAACCACCACCATTATTTGTTGGTTTAGTTAAGGTTTTTACCTTAGGTTTATCTAAACTTCTTTGTTGCTCATTTTGCTTATGAATTTCAATATTCTTAGGTTTTATTTCTGATTCATATTTTGTTTTTTCATCATTGTTTCTCTTTGTAAAACTAGCTAATTTTACTTCTGGTCCTTTTTTTACAGAAATAGGTTTAATATTTGATTTTGGCGAATTTGTTCCTCTATTAGGAGCTTCATGATCATTATTCATCAATCGAGTTGCAATTTGAACTCCTACTTCACTTCTTTGATCAAAAGCTTTTTTACTTTCTTGAACATGTTTTTTTTGTACATTTTCTTTTTCATATTTCAAAGAATTTATATATTCGTAATTTAAATTTCCAGTATCTTTTTCATATATTTTTTCTCTATACTTTTCTATAAATGGCTCTAATACATTTTCTTCATCTTCGTAATTAACTTCTTTTCCTGTTTTCTTTCGTATGTCTTCAAAATAAGATTGTAATCCTAAATCAATATCTTTTTTTACACTATTTAAAATTGGAAGAATTCTCTCATTTTCTTCTCTTTTTGCATCTTCACTTTCTAAATAATAATTCATATTTCTTTGCATTAAATTCCATGTTTCATTCATCACATTAGGATTATTTTCTAAACTTTTTATTTGCCAAATATACTGTTCAAATGATCTTAAATATGATTTTAATTGTAAATCACGTAGTTCACTTTTTGATAATGATTCATAATTTATTATTCCAATTTTACCATCTCGAACAAATTTCGATATCAAATCAAGTGCACTAAATGAAATTTGTTCTATTGGTTGAACTTTTTCTTTTGATACCCATTCTCCAGATGGAGCCGCTGTAACAGACTCCTTATATTCTTCAAATTTATCACTAGGTAATCTATAAAAAGTTAAAAATTTAGATTCTAAAGTGTTATTAATTGAATTCGGAAAAATTTCCATTATCTGTGTTACACCATTTTTATCTTTTTTTCTAGGAAATATGGATGATGATCTAAAAGAAGCCATTTTAAAACAACTAACTGGATCTATTGCACCATAAACATATTCACCAGCTTGCGTACTTTTTTTTGGAATTAAAGCATCAATGCTCGGATCTAATGAAGCATGAAACATATTTTCATGTTCTTTTTCTTTATAAAAATTATAATTCGATAACCATATTTCTAAATCACTATTTTTCATATTATTTTTCAAAATATTATTTGACATTTCATGTAACATTTCATCTATAGTTTTTCTTTTACCATTTTTATTCTTCTTTGAAATTTCTAAAAGTCCATATTTTAAAGAAAAATCTTTGTATTGGTTTTTCAAATAATTTCTTTGATTTTCTAATTTTTCATATTTTCTAATCCAATTATTTAGCAAATCATAATTATCCATAATTTGATTAGAACTATTTTTTTGTTTTTCAGAAATAATTATTTTATAATAATCTTTATATAAAGAATCAGTTAATCCAGAAGATAATATTTTTTTTGCTTCTGGTGTTCTTAATTTATTTATATCACAAGCCCCAATTGAAGCAGGATAATTTAATCTATTTCTATCTAATGCATCTGCATCTTTTAAAATATCTGACATTAATTGTATTTGCATTTGTTCTTCTATTGTATAATTAGAATTAGAAAAATCTATTTTATCCTCTTCTATAGCATGTTGAAAAATTAATTTACTAATAATATCTATTTTCTTATCATCAATTTTTCCTTTCATCATTTTTTCAAATTGATCTGAGCCAATTTTCCCATGTTCTTGATTTGAGGCACCCAAAGTTTTACCAATATCATGATATAAAGCTGCATACATTAAAATTTCTTCATTAATAGTCAAGTTAATATTATTCATAATCATTCTAGCATATGTAATAACTCTTTCAACATGTTTTAAATTATGTTGAAAATCTTTTGTATTAGTATATAATTTTTCTGATATTGCTTTATCCGTTAAATACTTAATAATATTTCTATCATTTGATGAAAGTCCATATTTTAGCAACATATCATCAGAAAATTTTTCTATATATCCTTGTTCTTTAAGCGTAACAATCAACTCCTATATTAAAGTTTATCTTATAAGTATATTATATCATTAAAATCTTATTATTTTTATAAAAGTGTAAATTAAACTAAGAAATTTTTAAAATAATATTCACATAATAAATTATGTATGTTAAAATTAATTTAGTTAGTAAGTATTACTTACTATCAACTTTAAGTCTAAAGGTTGTTCAACTACAACCCCACAGGCT
>DUUN01000272.1 GCA_012841535.1 Gallicola sp.
AGGACATGGTTCTAGAACTCTAAAAGTTGCGCAACAGTCATCAAGTTTCTCTATTCTAAACACTGTAGAACAACTTGAATTCGCCCCATCGCAAGTTTCTCTAGTTTTAGAAACTGGCATTTTCCACCAGATGGTAAAATGTGATAAATTAAGTTAAAAAAGGTGTCCTAATTTTATACTTAATTTCTATATTTTTATCTTCATCAATGATTATTTTATCTATTAAAGCACTTAAAACCTTTCTATTAGGTTTTTTTAGTGCTAAATAATCACTAACTATCTTTTCGTAATCTTTATTTATACTTTTTCCTTTTAAATTGTCTATGAGTTCATTGTGTGCTTTTAATTTTACTTGGGCTTCTTCTTTTTCAGCAAGTATTCTATTTCTTATATTAGAATAGGTTTCAAATGTTATATTTCCATCTAATTTGTCCATATAGGCATCATCATCTTTTTTTTGAGCCATATTTATAACACTTTCTAAATGTTCTTTTTCTTTTTCAAGTTGTTTTATCTTTACCAAAGTTCTATCACTCTTTTTTAGAGTAGATGTTATAAGTTCTTTATTTGCTTTTCTAACAACTTTTTTAATCTCTCTTAATATAAGTGGCTCTAATTCGCTATAAGGCATTGAATGAGGTGTGCAATAGTTTTCTTTTGAAAATTTACGATAGAAATTACAAACACAATAACCTTTTCCATTATGACTTGTGTTAATTCCAATAGTATGCCCACATTCCCGACAATATAGAAAACCCTTAAGTAAAAATTCCTTTGTCTTTTTTGTAATATGACTATTCTTACCAAACATTTTTTGAGCAAGTTCAAAAGTTTCTTTATCAATTATAGGCTCATGTGTGTTAGGAACGATTATCCATTTATCTTTTGGGTTTTTAATAATCTTTTTAACACTAACTGCTGGTCTTTTATTAACACATTGACACATATTACCTATATACATTTCATTCTTTAACATATCCCATATAGTTTTTGTGTTCCAATGCCCATAAGCGACGGATTTTTGCCCTCTATTTAAGTTCTTATATACTGATGGAATTGGTATTTGTTCTTTATCTAATGTTTTACATATCATTTGAATACTATTGCCATTCACAAACATTTCAAATATTCTTCTTACAACAATAGCAGACTTTTCATCAATAATAATCTTATACTTATCTTTTGGGTTTTTCTTATAACCATATATTGCAGTAGCCCCTAAATGTTTTCCCTCTCGCTTTTTTGTGTAAATAGTTGCTTTAACTTTATCACTTGTATCTTCATTATATTTAGTGTCCATATAACTATTAAGTCCTATTAACTTATTACCACTTTTAAATAAAAACTGATATAATATACAACTACAAAGGGAGGACTTATGGGAAACAAGCACAAAGTTCTAAATGAAAATACTTTTAGAAATAGTAAATATATTCAAGTAGTAAATAAGCAAATTGGGTGCAATGACTTTAAAAAGTTCTGCGAAAGCAACAACGAATATAAAGGACAATTTGATTTTATGCTTGATACTTTTAAGACTTTTATACTAATTAGAAATTGTTTCTTTTGTGATAGCAACCTATCTATGAATGATAAGGTAGAAAATGCACAAAAGATTATTGGTAAATATCTATTTAGTGATTTTGATGAAGAAAACAACGAAACAATAAGTGATGAGGGTAAAAGCAAATATAGTGTTAGATTTATTCAAAATGTATGTGAAAAGTATAGCACTCATCTATATAGAAGAATTAAGGAATGGTATTATGACTACCTAGATAACTATTCTTTAAACTCAAATATAAACTCTGTTCTAGATGATATTAAAGATGAGATGTCTAGATTAGAAAGTGTCGGATTTGATGATTATGTTAAAGAAAACATAAACTTTAAAAAGAATAAAGATAGCAATTACAAGATATACATATCAAAATTTGATAGCCTATATAGTGATAACCAAACTTTTGAAGAAGAATTTATTAAAGAATATAATGATAATCACATTACACCTTTAACTGATGATGAACTAGGCAATATTTATTTAGTATATACTTTAATAGTTAAGTGTTGTAATGGTATTACAATTCTATTAGAAAACAAACCTATAGAAGAGTTTAATCTAAATGAGAGAACAACACCTACTGAATTGTTTAATATCTATTTAAGCCAATTAAACCTTAATCAAGATAGATATGACTTTAGAATGGAAGCATTACAATTTATGCTACAAACAACTCTTATTTACCCTAGTTGTGCCAAAAGAGGCTTATCTTTTAATGAGATGATGAATAACTTTGATATATGTTATTTTCTTATTAAAATGGGCGAAATAATAAATGACAAAGAGTTTAAAATTACTGATGAGCAGATACAAAAAGACTTTAAGGACTTAAAGGAAATATATGATATTATTCATAGTCCTGTTAAGAGTGTAGATGAAACACTAGAACATTATAGAAAAGCCTCAACACTTATCTATAACCTTATAAGTAAAAAACGAATAGCAAATTATTTTATTAGGGTTAGTTAGGAGGAAGTATGGAAAAGTTTAATGCAATTAAAATATTAGAAGAAGAACTTGAAGATAAAAATATATTTGATAGGAATTTAAGCAAAGAGCATTATATGAATAGTGTTTATAAGTTTATAGATGATTTTGTTGAACCTATCTTAAAAAGAAAGATAAGCGAATTAAACTTACAAGCACCTCAAGAACTAATTGATGAGATAACAAATGATGTTTCTAGTGATACAAATTTATCTAATGAAGATAAAAAGACTATGCTAAAAACTGAAACAATAAATCTATTCTATAATGACAAAATATTAAATAATTTAAAGGTATGGGCTACCCAACTTGTTAATGAATTAGGTTTTATAAGTGAAGAAGATTATGTAGAAGAAGAATTTGAGGAAGATGATATTCGTGCTTTCCTAGAAAAAGATGAGGGTTGCTTTTTAGGTAAAGACAAAAAGACTAAAGAAAAAGTTGCAAATAAGATTTGCAACACACTTATAAATATGTTAAAAGAAGAGTTAGAAGAAGATACAAAAAAAAGTGCTAATACATAAATATTGTGTTAGCACTTTTATTTCAGTTTTTTAGTTAAAAGTATATAACATATTGGGTACTACTTTTGATAGTAAATAAGCATTTTTTAACTAGTTAGAAACAAAAAATGCTAACACACTTTATGTTAGCATTTTTTTATTTTTTGATTGCTCTCCACATCAAATATATTGTTCATTTTTTTATCATCAATATTAATAATTATTGTAGAGTTATAATAAATTTAAAAAATATATAAATTAAAAATCAATGATTAATTCCAATTAGAAAATGCTATTATTTTTCTATTGTATATTCGGCATTTTCTGTTCCATAAGAGTGATAATAGTTGCCTTCATAACTATTTACAATTTCTTCGAATGCGGAATATAAATTGTCCATTGTCTCTTGAGGATTATCATAGTTCGTATAACTTATAGAAATATAAAAAGTCATCTTATTTTCGTTCTTCCATTTATCTAGTTGATTTTTATTAAAAAACATATAACCAGTAACTTTCGAGCACTTGTCATACGGATGATTTCTTTCTATATAATAAACTACTGTTTTGCCATTAATTGTTTTAGTAATAGCATCTGTTGTTTCGTAAGTATCAGGATAATTTTCTTTTGAATATTTGATACTATCCTGTAATATCTCAGCTTTTTTTGTCGGTTTATCCGCATCAAGTTCTCCAAAACTTATATATACATTAATACCTGATTCTCCGTATTTATAATTATCTGTATCTAATGATAATGAACCAGTAGATTCTAAAGCGCGATATCCATATTTGTCAATATAAGAATAACCGCTTTCTGATTGATTAGGATAAGCGTGGTTAACAATATATTTTGTAGGAACATCAAATAATGTATACCAATTTCCATGCTGAACCCTAATTTTACCTCCATAAACTTTTTCATTCGTGTTACTTTCATTTTCTTCTTTGCCAATATTACCGTTTGAAGAATTCTCATTATTTTTAGGTATTGTTTTTTCTATTAACTTATTTATGTCATAACCAATAGCTTCTGAATATTCGTAAATAATCTTCCTTATTAACTCATAATTTTCCTTATTAAAAATGAGCGTTATTAGCATTTCAAGTTGTTCATCCGATACCAAATTGTCCATATTTGTTTTACGAATTATTATATGGTAGTTATCTCCGTCCAAATAAGAATAACCAATAAAATTGTTTTCCTCTTTAGTATCACTTTTAATTGCTGCTGATTTATAATTGTCTTCAGCCGTTTGAACCCATAAATCATTAATACTATCTTCCACAAGAATATATTTTAGCGAAATTTGTTCTGTCTCTATATTGACATCGCCGTTTGAATTAATTGCTTTAGTAGCGTTTATTATCGTTGGAACATATAATCTATATCCATAATCAGCATACATTTTATATTTTCCTATATATTTAAAACTTCCCAATCGCTCACTTTCGATATTATATGTAGCAAACGAATCCCTTAAATTACCTTTTTCAATGATTTGAAAAAGATTGTAATCTTCTTGTTTGTTGGAAAGTAATTTGCTGCCAAATACTATCCCAACAACAACGACTGCTACTGCAACAGCTATTCCTATTATTAAACCTAAGTTAAATTTCTTTGGTGGCTTACTATTTAAATTTTGATTATTAGTATTACCACTCTCAAAAGTATTCATAGGTTGTGATGTAGGTTCTTGCATAATTGGTTGTTGAAAACTAGGCGTTAGTTGTGGTTGTGGGTTAATTGATTGAGAATTAGCACCCATACCTTGATTTAAATTCTGATTATTTAATGGCTGATTATTAGGTATTTCATTATTACCTTGTGTATTAAAATTGTCTTGATTTAAATTATTTAAATCTTGATTCATCTTTATCACACTACCTCTCTATTATTAATTTTACCATATTTTTAATTTTTTTAACATATAATTGCACAAAATTGTAAGAAAGTTCCTAGAAATCTACTAAATATATGAGGAGGAGATGGTAATATCAAGGACTTAATACCATTAAAGGTTGCTTGTAAAAAGTTAGGTATATCATATAAAACTCTTTATAGTTGGGTTAAAAATAACGAGGTGTCCTATACTCTAATTGGTAATAGATATTATCTATCAAGTGAGCAACTTAACTCACTTGTTTTTGTTTATACAAAAGACTATACACAAGCCACCAAATAATATTAAAATTCAAATGTAAAAAAATATAAGGAGGTGCTAACATATATAAAATATATGAAAACAAATACTTTAACAACTTACTATTAAACTTAATTAGAGTTAGGAATAGTGAGAACCATATCATAGACAAAGATGAGTATTACTTAAGACTTAATAATGCTAATAAGCAATATGACAACCCAATTACTACTTTTAAGGTTATGCTTTATCTATGTAGTCTTATAACTGAATGTGGTCTTTGCGAAAACACATTTACTATAACTAAAACTGATATATTAGATAAGTTAAGTATTAGTGATGTAAAACACTTTGAATATTCGCTTATTTACTTGTCATCTATTAGTTTTGATTATAAAGTTCATAGTAGTTGGTATAGTTGCAACATACTTGCCTCTTATAAGCATTTTAAGGGCTATTTTAAGGTAGTTTTTAGTGATGACTTTATATCTTTATTAGATAGGACTAAACAATTCTATCAAGTGCCAAACGAGTTATTAAATAGTGATATAAGATATTATAGGCATAGTGTCTTTATTGCTAATTATATCTTGCTACATAAAAGGCGAAATAAAGGGAAGAAAACTGAAAATGTTATATCGGTTAAAGAATTAATCAAGAATTGTCCTTTACTACCTTTATATGATGAATTAGATAAAGAACAAAGGCAAGTTCAAAGGTCTATCATAAAACCTTTTGATACTAACCTAAAAAATGCTTGTATGTTTTTAGGACTTAACTATAGGTATGATAACCCACCAAAGAATTATATAGATTTTACGAGGTCTAAAATAATCTTTAGTTAGTAGGAATAAGCCTATTACAATGTAGATATAAACTATTTATATTGTAGGTTAAGTTTTAACAAAGTCTTTATTTATAATGTTTTGTAAGCCTCTCTTTCTTCTAATAATATTAAATATAATAAATAATACCACCAACTCTAAAAGGAGTGGTGGTGTATGGAGGCAGTTTTAATGAATACTGAAATAAAAAACACAACAGACATACTGCAAGAGTATATTAACTATATTAAAGATGATACCAAGATTAAAAGAATACCAACTTGTTTTAATAGACTTGATAATATATTAAGTGGAGGATTACCAAATGGCTTAATAACTATAGGTGCTATACCAAGTTTAGGTAAAACAACTTTCATATTACAACTTGCTGATAATGTATCGGCTTTAGATAACACAAAGGTTTTATTCTTTTCTTTGGAAATGTCTAAGTTTGACTTAATATCTAAAAGTTTAAGCAGAATATCTTATATAGATGATGAGTTATCAAGTTATACTTATGATGACTTGCTATCTAATAAATATGATATAGACTATCAAAAATTATTTGAGAAATATACACCTATTGGCAATAATTTATATATAATTGATAACATATATGATTTAAGGAATATTGAAACTTGCATTATTGAGTTTAGAGAAAATAACCCAAGTCATAATATAGTTGTTATCATAGACTATTTACAATATATCTTATGTGGTAATAATGGCAATGATAAGCAAGTTATAGATACCATAACCAAAAGACTTAAAGAGTTAAGCAAAACGCTTAATATATAAGTAATAGCAATAAGTAGTTTAAATCGTGCTAATTATGGTGGTGGTATTACAATGGAAAGTTTTAAAGAAAGTGGTAGTATTGAATATACAAGTGATATTCTTATAGGTCTAGAATATACCAATAACAATGCTAATGATAGAGATATGGAGGCAAGAAAGAACCCAAGAAGAATAACACTAACTATTTTAAAAAATAGATATGGTGCTTTAGGTAAAGTTAATTATGACTTTTTTACTACACACCATACCTTTATTGAAAAATAATTTTGTAAATTTATGTAGGGGCATAGAACTTATATGTCCTTTTTTTAGTGGTGCTTTACTAAACCACCCCCCACCTAGCAAATTTTGGAGGTTAAATGAAGAACAAATTTTACACATTGCAAGAGATAAATGAGATAACCCATACATCAGTTGACTATCTTAAAAAACTAATTAAGAATGGAACATTAAAGGCAACTAGAATATCAAAAGATTATTTAGTTAGCGAATATGATTTTTATAAGTTTATAGAACTTATGGAGGTTAAGGTAAATGAAAAATAATAAAGTAAGTATTGATTTAGATTTAGAACAACTACTAGGACTATCGGAGCCTAAAAAGAACACTCTTGAATATGACTTAAATTTTATAATTGAGAATGGTATAGAAGATTATATCAAGCAACAGGAAAACGAAAGACAAAAAGATAAAGAGTTTGTTGAAATGTTTAAACGAAATTATAATGAGATAATTAAATTCATTGAATTTGATGGTCGTATAGCAGTTGAGTGCTTTACTTGTATCAAAGGAATGAACTTAAGCAAAAAATATGGAAAACCAAAAAGAAAGGAATAAGTTTGCTACTTATTCCTCTTTATTTTTTTGTATTAAAGGTCGATATTCTTGCAAACCATTAATTCTATATCTAGATATTAAGTTTATATCTTTTATACTTTCTGCATAATCATTTAATTCCTTCTTATAATTATCATTTAAATATTCGTAGAATAAATACCAAATATAATGAGTCCAAGACCAATCTTGTTCATTTATTTCAATAGATAAATCAGGTATAAAATAATTATTCTCACGAGCTTTTTCAATAAAATACTTTATTGCTTTTTCTTTATCTTCCTGTATAAATCTCCACTTCAACCATTCTAAATATTTTCTGTCAAAGTCTTTCTTTTTATATTTGTCAGCAATATTATTAATTTTATCAGTAAGATACTTTTCTTCTACTTCGTTGTTATATATATCAATCAATTCTTTTAATTGAGATGATTCTCTTTGCTTTAAATCAAATCTATCTATTTTATTTTCATATAGTTCTTTACTTGAATCATAATAATTTAAAAACATAATAGAATTGAATTTTTTTAAAATTATTTCATCATTTAGTTTTAATTTAAATTCTTTATTCCAAGTAACCAAATTATAAATATCATCTATAAATTCTTCTACAGAAGAAAAAATATATTTATCTTTTCTTATATCAGAATACAACTTTTTAATTCTATTGGTTATGCTTTCTTGAGATAAATAGAAAATATTCTTTTCTTCTTTAATACTAATATAGTTTTTTAAAACATTATTGAAATCATCTATTAATGATTTAGTTATTTCACTTAAATAAATTTTAATTACATAATCAACAATAGAAGATTCTTTGTTATTCATAAACATAGCACGAAAATAATGTGAAACAATTCTAGAACTAATGTCTGAATCAACAGCATACATCCAAGACTTAGTGCTATCTTTTGAATTTTTATCTTCTTCATTTGGTTTATATAGTTCTTCTGTATACTCAATTGCAACAGCCATACAATTTTTAGCAATGCACAAATAAACATCTTCATTATACTCTTCATATAAATAATTGTTAACAATTTCAATAAATAAATTAATTCCTTTATTTATAGTTCTTAAATTGCTAGTCTTATGCTTTAAAAGAAAATTTGAAACAAAATCTTCGAGTGTTTTTTTTCTAATATATTTATTCAAGCGAGTAATGACTAATGACTCAATTGCCTCATAAGAAAATCTAATAATTTTATATTCCTTTTCTATTAGTTTTTCTTTGAATTTATTCCATTTGTTCAAATCTTCTTCATTAATATTATTTTCATCACCTATAACAACTATCTTCATTTTTTCAAACAATGATAATTCTTCAACCATTCCCATAATATCTTCCATTAAAACATTTGCACTTTTTCGTTCTAAATCATCGAAAATAATTATAAGGTCTTGTTCTTCTAATAAAGTTGAAAACTTCTCAATTAATGTCTTACTGTTATAATTAGGTGTAGATAAACTAAATCCATTAAAACTAATTGAACCCTCAAGTTTTTTTATAAAATCTTCGGCTTTGGTCTTAAATTTATCAACTTTGTTTAACTTATTCATCAATTCTTTTGCAATAGAATTTTCAATCATTTCAAAAGAATTTTTTCCAAATAGACTAATATAAACAATATTACTACTATTTTGTTTTATATATTCATTTGTGTAATAACTTTTTCCAATTCCCCAAGCACCATTTATAAAAACTTTTTTATATGTATTGGTTGTAGAAAATTGACTAAGTATATCTATTATTTGTTTTGACTCCATAAAACCACCTATTTAGATTATACCATAAGAAAAGGAATAAGTTTTATTTATTCCAATTATTTATTCATAAGTTCGTTATAAGTTTTCATTTGTTCTTTGTTATTTTTTCTAAACTCGCGAATAAAGGTATCGTTTAGTTTTGTATAGTGTCTATAAATTGCACCTCGTTCTTCATCAGTAATCTTTGTGTCTTTTTCTAAATTTTGTTCTAATAATTGTCTTGTGATAATTAACTCAATAAAAATATTATTCATTTCTTCGGTTAAACAAAACCTTAACTCACTTAAATCGCTTGCTTTTTTAGTTTCTTTTTTCATTTTTCCTCTTTCCTTATCATTTTTTTGCAATTATTAGATATGAGTTTTTCCTTTTTCTATAATATTTCAATAAACTTTCATCACTTTATACCATCGGGCACGGAGTGCCGTTTCCACAAGCTGTATATAGCATTACAGGTCTAGTATTGTATTTTGGACATACAACATTGTTACCTAAAAAGCCTTTGTCACAAGTTTCTAAGCATTCGTCTTCGCTTTTGCTATTTTGTTGTAATAACAAGATTACTAG
>DUUN01000432.1 GCA_012841535.1 Gallicola sp.
CATTTTAGAAAGTTTATTTGTTTAAATAGTATCGTAATTAATACGATTTTTAAAACAGTTGTTTTAAAATAACAAAAGAACTTAACTAAAAATGAAAATTATGAAACTATCTAATTCATTATCGATGATTACACTGATATTCCTCTTAGGAGTTTTCGCAATATCATGTAACAATGTTAGTGATGCTGACATCCAATCAGATGCACAAGAAGTCATTGCATCTAACCCCGAACTAACAGGAGTTCAAGTCTTAGTTCAAAATCGTGTAGCCACCCTTACCGGTGTTGTTCAAGATGATGCAATTAAAACTTATGCAGAAAATCAAGTACAAGGAGTAAGAAATGTTCAAACAGTAATCAACCAACTTCAAGTTGCCCCTCAAGCGCCAGACTACAGTGTACTTGATAACACTTTAAATACAAGTGTTCAAGAAGTTATTAAAGATTACGAAAATGTAACAGCGAACGTTCAAAATGGTGTCATCACTCTTGAAGGTGAAATCAATGAAAAGGATCTACCTAATTTGATGGAAAGAATTAATGAGTTAAATTCAGAAAATGTGGTTAATAATATTACAGTAAAATAATCATTTAAACATTAAACGATAAGTTAAGTAGCACATAACGCGCCAATAACTTATCATTTACAATACAAAAAAAGGAGGAAATTTATTTTCTCCTTTTTTGTATCTAATAAATCATAAATGTTAGTTTGGATTAGCAATTTATTTTTGACCTTAAAAGATATTTATCCATAAAACATTATATTAATGCTATATATAAAAACATAAATTAAAAACTGAAACGAGAATTCAAATATATTGTTATTGTAAGAGGGGAAGTAATATCACTATTAGCTTTATATTCTAATTTAACTATTGAAGTATTTCTATTACTATTAACTAATTCATTAATTATCAATTGCATAAATGTAAGATGAGGTAATTCATCAAACTTAATATTTGAATTGATATTTGGAAGAACTATATTCTTTTTAGAATCACTTTTCAATGATAATTTTACATTTGTCAGCTCAGCATCTTCTGGAACACCTTTAACTTCTATGTATGAACTATTTTGTATTGCTCCAGATTCAACATACTTTAGATAATCTTTTAGTGCAGTAAAATCTTCAAGCGTGAAAATTAAGTCTTGAGAAGTAGTACTCCCCGCTGCGGCTATTATAGTATATGATTTCTTTGCAGTTGAATTAACATCAGGCAAATCACTTGGTTTATCATCTCCACATGAAAAGAGCATAAAAGATAAAAAAAGAAGCGCAGATAAAGTATATAATTTTTTCATAACAGTAAGTTTTAATTATTAATATGAACACTCTTACACTTCAAATATACTATTTTTAGTCATCAATATTACTAAAAACTATAAATACTACTTTTTTGTTGCTTTATTCAACAAAAAAAAATCCCGATTGGAACTAAATCCAACCGGGACATTTTATAAAGAACGGCGGCTACCTACTCTCCCACAAAATATGCAGTACCATCGGCGCTATTGGGCTTAA
>DUUN01000421.1 GCA_012841535.1 Gallicola sp.
CACTTCTTTGGGGGCAATAATCAGAGAAACATTTAGCAATGATTTAATATATGAAAGGCTAGCAAGGGTGCCGTTCTTGTTTTTAGACGATTTGGGGAAAGAGTTTATTGGCAGAGAAAACGATGCGCAGAAAGCAAAATATGCCGAAACAGTTTTAAAGAATGTTTTAGATGCTAGGGTAAACAACAATAAACCATTAATTATTACAAGCAATTACTCAATGGAGAAACTAGCAACTGAACTCAAACTTGATAGGGCTATTTTAGAAAGATTAAACGTTGCGATTAGCAGGGAATGGGAATTGACGGGAACAAATTTTAGAGATTTGAAGTTAGAGCAAAAAATTAAGAAAGCCGACAGGCTGGGAATTTAAGAATTTTAAAAACTTTTAAAAATCTGTTTACATTTATCAAAAAATATGTTATTATAATAGTGCCGAAGGCAACAGGCTTGCTATATTGAGTGGAGAGCAGTATAGCAAAAAACTTAATATAGCAGGCGCTTAACCGCAATGAAAGGCTCTCTTCACATTTAGCCAAGTAGTTGCGGTTAAGTTATTTTTAAGAAAAGGAGAATAAACAATGGATTTGATAAAAGAAATTAAAGAGATTAAGAAACAATTAAGCAAGTTGGAAAAATTTGCAGAAGAAGAAAAGAAAGCAAAACAGTTGACAATTTCAGACATAAAGGTTGGAGAGCAGTTTGTTTATGGTGACAAGAATTATACAAAATTAAATGAAGAGTGCTTTGTTATCATAGATGATTTTATTTTTGATTTCATGTATTGTATTTTTGACCCGATTACAAATAACTATGATGAGAGTTTGGTTAGATATTATATTAACAGCGACAGGTTTATCAAAAAACTTGGAGTTGATAAACAAGATATAAAAAATTATTATCTTAATGATTATATAACATTATTATCAAAAGAAGAGTTTTATAGTTACGAAGAGCTTATTAGGGATTATGGTGGGTTTTATTGGACTCGTTTCGCTAGCAGTAGTTCCAGAGCGTGTGTGATTAGCAGCGTTGGTAACATCAACGCCATTGTTAGCGATGCTAACAGAGTGCGAGTATGCTTCACATTAAAACCTAATACACCTGTTAGCCGAAAGGTTGATGAGTAGTTAACATTTTAAAAGAATTAAAAGGAGAATAAAACAATGAAAGATTTTAAGGGTGCCCAAGTGAAAAGTAAATATGAAATATTGGAAGATGGATTTGGTTTAATTCGTATCAAAGATAAGCCATATTATTATGTAGTTGGTAAAGGTTTTTGTATCGTTGAATTTGATGAATGGGATTTTATCGACAATAACTATATCAAAATCAAGTATGACCCAATTACTGGAGAAAAACTTATAGTTGACAATGAACTTAAACAATTTATTAACTTGGCAATAAAACAAATTGCAAAAAGAGAAGCCGAAATAGAATATATGAATACTCTCAGAGATATGAAAGAAAAAGAATATAAGCAATCACTAATTGAAGAATTTGGAGAAATTGAAGCTAATAAAATTTTATCAATGGATGACATGAATGTTACAAGTTTTAGTGGTATGTTTTCAGAATGTAAACCATTAACCGATGTTCCTGTATTTGAAACAGAAAGAAGTAAATACATTGAACAATTAAGAAAGAGAAAAGGAAAATAAGGAAATGAAATTTAAAGTTGGAGATAAAGTTAAACATAACAAATACGGGTTCGGAAAAATAATAAGTTTTGATGTTTATTATAATCGTTATGCTGTTGAATTTGAAACATTTAACGAAGATTTGCATAATTTAGGAATAGACGGGGCACCAAAAGTCAAAGATGGTCATGGGTGGTGGTGCGAAGAATGTGATTTAGAGTTAGTAGAAGAAGCCCCAAAAAATCTAATTCCACAAATCGCAAAAATGTTAGGTGTAGAAATTGGCGAAGAGTTTAAAATATCTAATAAGCCCTATGTATATAAATTCACGGAAGATGGATTGATACGCATTAACTCATATGGCATATACAATGCTTGTAATACATTTTTTGAATTAATAA
>DUUN01000615.1 GCA_012841535.1 Gallicola sp.
GCTAGTAAATCATCTACTATTGCAACTCTCTCCCCTATATCTATAGCATCTGAATGCATTACTAATTCATCTTTCCCATACTCTAAATCATATTCAAAGCTAATTGTTTCTCCTGGTAGTTTTCCAGGTTTTCTTATTGGAATAAAACCAATACCTAAGGCATATGCAACTGCAGAGCCTAAAATAAAACCTCTTGCTTCCGGTGCAGCAATGTATTTTATATTTTTATCCCTTAAATTATCTGCCATAGTATTAACAACATATTTAAAAGCTTCTCCATCCTTTATTAATGTTGTAATATCTTTAAAACTAATTCCCTTTCTAGGAAAATCTTCTATTACTCTGATTTTATCGGATATATTCATAAATCCCCCTATATTTTTTTCCAAGTTCTAGGTGAAAACAACACTAGAATTGGTATTATTTCAAGTCTTCCTGCTAACATACTCATTGATAAAACAAATTTATTAAAATAACTAACATTAGCAAAATTCAATGTTGGTCCTACTTTTCCCAAACCTGGTCCTACATTATTAAAAGTAGTTGCAACGGCACTAAATGATGTTAAAAAATCATCAAAAGATAAACTTACAATAAATAAAATAATTAAAAAAACCAATATATACACAGCTAAGTAATTTAAAATATTTTCTTTAGCATCATCACTAAGTCTTCTTTTGTTAATTCTAACTAATTTAACCCTATTTGGATTTGCAGATTTTGCAAATTGTGCAAAACTTGATTTTATGTAAACAACTACTCTGAAAATTTTTAATCCTCCTGCTGTTGAACCTGCACATCCTCCAATAAAGGTTAAAAATAAAATTATTATTTTTGAAAATAAAGGCCACTTATCATAATCAACTATTGTAAACCCTGTAGTAGTAATTGTTGAAGAAACTGTAAATAAAATATTTCTTAGGGCCTCAAATATTGTATCATAATTTTCATATATGTTTAAGAAAATTAACATAATAGAGCAACCAATAATACCTAAATACCATTTTAATTCCTCATTATCTAAAGCTTCTCTTACTGAACCTACAATAATAAGATGATAGATATTAAAATTTACTCCAAATACTATCATTCCTATAGATAAAACCATTTCTATATATGCACTATTATACTGGGCTATTCCTGCATTTGAAATACCAAATCCACCAGTTCCAGCTGTTCCAAAGGCATATAGCAGGGAGTCAAAAAACTTTACTCCACCTAATAACAGCAAAATAACCAGGACAAAGGTCATTGCAAAATAAATAATATACAGTACCCTTGCACTATCTCTAGCTTTTGCAACTACCTTACCAAATATTGGACCTGGTACTTCTGCCTTCATAATTAATGACGACTGACTGTTTTCTCTAGGAAGTATAGCTAGAGCAAATACCAAAATTCCCATACCACCAATTAGGTGGGAAAAAGATCTCCAAAATAAGTTGGATTTGGAAATTACATCTAAATTCGTAATAATACTTGAACCAGTTGTAGTAAAACCACTTACCGACTCAAAAAATGCATCTATAAAATTTGGTATATCGCCAGACAAAAACAAGGGAACAGCTCCTAAAATAGAAACTATTAGCCAGCCTAAGGCTGCAATTACAATTCCTTCCTTTGTATAAAACCTATCTGTTTTTTTGCATTTTTTAGATAAAATAGTTCCTAATATTATCATTACTATCATAGGAATAAAATAAGCTAACTGATAATTTAACTCTTCTTTGAAGATTATACTAACAATTAATGGTAATGCCATTAAAATACCTTCAATTTTTATTATTTGTCCTAAAATATAACCTAATATTCTATAATTCATAAATTCTCCACGTTTTTTACACAATATAAATCATATTATACAATACTAGAGTCAATAATATCCTCTATTACTTTAAATGATTTATTAAGTGTAATAATTACCACCTTATCTCCTGGCTTTATAACATCATTTCCATAGGGAATAATAACTTCCCTATCCCTAATTATAAAAGATACCAGTGTATTCTTTTTTATATTTAAATCCTTTAAAGGAATATTACATACTGCATTATTTGATTGTATTTCAAATTCTATAGCTTCGACTTTATCATTTGCTATTCTGTGAAAGGCTTCTATTCTAGAATTTGTAAATTTTATATTCGTCCTAATAAATTGTACTATTTTATCAGATATAACCTTTTTTGGAGAAATTGTTGTGCCTATTTCCTCTAGGTCTATTATATTTAAAATTCTAGTCCTATCTACCTTTGTAATAGTTTGTTTTACTCCCTTTTGGTTGGCAAAAATAGATGCTATTATATTTTCCTCATCTATACCTGTCATGGAAATAAAAGTATCAAAATTTTCAATTCGCTCTTCTTCTAATATATCTTGATTTGTACCATCTTCTCTTATTATATCAGCATCTGGAAAAGTAAAGCTTAGGTAGTCTGCAATATCCTTTTTTCTTTCAATTACCTTTACATTGTAATTTTGCTTTAATAATCTGCTAATTAAGTAGAAGGAAATTCTTCCTCCACCAATTATCATAATATTTTTATTTTTCTTAATGTTGCCTATAAATTTAAAAAATTCCGTTAAGGCATCCCTTTCACCTAACACATAAATAATATCATCTTTTTTTAATACAAATTCACCATTAGGAATATACACTTCTTCATTTCTAAGAACCGAACAAACTAAAATATTCTTATTTATTTTATTTTGAATTTCCAACAAGGACATGTTGTTTAATATATTCTTATCCCTTAACTTAAAAGATATTAACATTACTTTACCATGAGCAAATTCTTCTACATCTAAAACATCTGAAAAACTTAATATTCTAACAATTTCCCTAGCTGTTTCAAGTTCAGGGTTAATCATTAAGTCTATGTCCATTGTTTCACTCATAAAATCAACATGATTTGAATATTCAGGATTTCTAACTCTAGATATTGTATATTTTGCTCCTAATTTTTTTGCCATAACACAGGCTACCATATTTAACTCATCTTGATTTGTTACAGCAATAAAAATATCGCACCTGTCTATTCCAGCCTCTTCTAAAATATAGGTATCAGCTCCATCTCCTGCTATACCTAAAATATCATTATACTCTAAAATTCTATCTAGTACTTCCTTGTCCTTTTCAATTAGAGTTATATCATATCCTTCTTTAGACAAATCCTCACTTAAATATTCGCCGACCTTACCTGCTCCAACGATTATTATATTCATACTTCCTCCATTATAGTATTCCTACTGCTTTTTTTGCTAACTTATCAGCTTCCTCATTATATTTATCACCTGAGTGGGCTTTAACTTTTATAAAGACTATTTCTATTTCCTTTTTTAGACAGTCAAATTGATTTTTATAGTATTTTGTTAAATCGTTATTGGTTTTCCAATTTCCCAAAGCCCAATTGCTAATACCGGTATAATCATAATGAACAAAAATTTTTTTTAATCCATATTCAATTGCCTTATTTATAACATACAAAGAACCAAAAACCTCTCCTGTTACATTTCTAAATTCAGAATAGTTTTTATTTGCCACTACTTGAGAAAATTGTTCTTTTCCCTTTTTAGTAAATAAGACTGCTCCAAAACCGCATTCCTTACTTACTATATTATAACTACCATCTACAAAAGCAATAGCTTCATCTTCCTTAATTATCTTCTGGCTAATGTCCTTTGAAATAGCTTTTTTTTCTTCTAAAATAAATTCTTTAGCATCTTCTAGTTTTTCAAATTTTTTATATATTGCACCTTTAAATCCATTTACTTGGTTTTTACAATCATCCCAATTAAAATAAATACCTGGAGTTTTTCCTTTTTTAACTGCGTAATAGTATTTTTTAGCCATTATGAATGCGCCAATCTACTTGCAGCTGCTGCAGCAATAGCAGCTACAATATCATCTAGAAAAGTATTTACTTCATTTAAACCCTTATTCCTATCTAAATCATTTATAATTCCAATTTTTTCCTTGTCCAAATATCCAAAATTAGTCAAACCTATTGAGCCGTAGATATTTACTATTGATAAGGGCAAAATTTCATCGATTCCATATAAGCCTTCATCATCCTTTATAATTGACCTTAAAGGTTCATCTATTAAGTCCTTTTCTGCCAATTCATCTAAAGCTATTCCCGTTAAAATCGCATGACATACTTCTCTTTTTTTTAATACTCCTAGAACATTTTCTCTACAAATTTCTAGTGTAAGATTTGGAAAATAATCCTCCTGTAATCTATATACGATTTGTGCAATATCCTTTATATGAACGCCCCTACGATGTAGGGATTCTCTTGTATAGTGAATTAATTCTTCCATAGTATGGTTAGTTTGTATATTCTTTCTCATTTATTTACACTCCCAACTAGTATCAGTTAAATTATATTAGTAACCTTATTATAACTTGTAATTTATACTAAGGTTGTTAATATACTGCTAGACCTTTTTTATTTTTGGCTATATTTACTATTTTCTCATAAAAATTTTAAAGTTGCTATACTATTAACTAGATATAACAACTTTGTTTTTTATAATCTATCGAATATATATATTTTTAATAAGAGAAAATTAACCTTGGTATTTCTAATAACCCTATTATCTATTTTATAGTATGTCTTTAATTTTTCAAAGAAATTAATGGTATAATTTACTTTAGAATGAAATTTACTGGAGGTTTTAATTATGTTAATTTGGATAGATTTTACTTGTCCCTTTTCTTATTTAGGAATAAAAAAATTATTTTCTATAATTAAGGACAATAATTACAATATAGATTTAGAGATAAAATCACTTCTACTTAATCCGCAATTAAAGGGAAAACAAGATTATATAAAAAGTCTTAGTGAAAAATACAATATTCCATATAGTAAGGCAGAAAACATGGCTTATGGAGCAACAAAAATGGCTTTAGAGGACAATATAAAATTAGATTTTAAAAATTTAAGAATGGTAAGCTCTACTAATGCCCATAAATTAATTAAATATTTTGAAAATAATGAAATATATTATGATTTAATTGTAAGTATATTTGAAAAATACTTTTTAGAGCAAAAGAATATTAGTAATATAAATGTCTTAGAAGAGATTTTAACTGAATTAAATCTTAGTAATTTCTCTGTAAAAGATATTATTGAAAATAACAAGTATTTAGAAGAAATCAATAAAGATATGTACCAAGCGTCGACTTTTAAAATTAATAGTACCCCTACTATTCTCTTAAGAAATGGTAAAAAATTTATTGGCTCTAGAACAGAAGAGCAGTATATAGATATAATAAAGCAATCATTGGAGATGAATTAATAATGAATTATATAGTTTTAAATAACGGTTTGAAAATTCCACAAATAGGAATTGGAACCTATAAAGTTAAAAATATTCAAGAAATAATAAATCTTATGGAGTATGCTAAAAAAGCAAATTATGAAATGCTAGATACTGCTTCCTACTATAATAATGAAAAACTAATTGGCCAAGTTTTTAAAAATAATCCTAGCCTTAAAAAACAATTTCTAGTTTCTTCTAAAGTATGGCCTAGTGATTTTGACAAGGATAATACAAAAAGATCCATTGAAAATTCCTTAAATAGTTTAAATCTAGATACAATTGATATTATGTTTATACACTGGCCCAGTGAAGGTTTTTTAGAAGCATGGAAAGTTTTTGAGGACTATTATGAACAAGGGGTTTTAAAATCCATTGCTGTATGTAATTTTCAAATAAAACACATGGATAAATTACTTGCCAATGCCAACATACCACCTTCCATTAATCAAATAGAGCTACATCCCTATTTAATTCAAGAAGAGCTAAAGGATTATTTAAAAAAATTTAATATTAAAATTCAAGCATGGGCACCACTTGGAAGAGCTAGCCAAGAAATGTTTAATGAAAAAACATTAGTTGAACTAGCTAATAATTATAATAAAACAGTGGCTCAAGTAATATTAAGATGGCATATAGATAAGGGACATATTGTTATACCTAAGTCTGCAAAAGAATCTAGAATAAATGAAAATATGAATATTTTTGATTTTTCTTTGCAAAAAGATGAAATAACTACTATAGATAAATTAAATAAAAATCATAGATTTTCGCAAAATCCCGATGATGAACAATGGCTTACTAAAATTAGAAAGGGTTTAAACTAATGGCAGAATATATTTTTGGCAGAAATGCTGTTTTAGAATTATTGAATTCCAATAAAGTTGAAATTTTATATATACAAAAAGGAAATTTAAAAGGGTCTATTGAAAAAATAATAGGCAAAGCTAAGGACAATAAAATAATAATTAAATATGTAGATAAAAACAAATTGGATTCTCTTTCCCAAGGTGGTAGCCACCAAGGTGTAGTTGCCTCAGTTCTTGAATACAAGTATTTTCAAGTTGATGATATTTTAAATGAAGCTCATAATAAAAAAGAGGACCCTTTTATAATAATTTTAGATGAAATTGAAGATCCCCATAATTTAGGAGCTATTATTAGAACAGCAGAAGTTGCTGGCGCTCATGGAGTTATTATTCCTAAAAGAAGATCTGCTACAGTAAACTCTGTAGTTCACAAAGCATCAGCTGGTGCTACAAATTATTTAAAAGTTGCCAAAGTTACAAATATAACTGAAACTATTAAATATTTAAAATCTAAAAATATTTTTATTTATGGTGCAGATGGTGAAGCTAGAAGTTTTTATAATAAAACGAATTTAACAGGTCCTATAGGCATTGTAATAGGAAACGAAGGCAAAGGAATTACTAAACTTGTTAAACAAAATTGCGATGAATTAATAAAAATACCAATGTTTGGAAATATTAATTCTCTAAACGCTTCAAATGCTGCTGCTATTATCCTATATGAAGTAGTGAGACAGAGAAATGAAGAGAATTAAATATCTTTTTGTCGATGGATATAACGTAATAAATGCCTGGCCTAATTTAAACACTATAAAGAATGAAATTGGACTTGATGCCTCCAGAGAAGAATTAATTAATATTCTTTCAGAGTATCAATCACTATCAGAAGAAAAAATAATCCTAGTTTTTGATGCTTACCTTGCTAAAGGAGAAAGAACTACCGGAGAAAAAAAAGTTAAAAATATAATAGTTTATTTTACAAAAGAAAAGGAAACAGCAGACCAATATATAGAACGTTCACTGGATAAAATTGGTAAAAAAAATAGGGTCAGAGTAGCTACTTCAGATAGCCTAATTCAACAAACAATTTTAAACCGTGGTGGTACAAGATTATCATCAAATGAACTGTTAATTGAATATCAGGGTTTAAAAACTCAAATAAAGCGAATTGAATGTAAGTCCCGTAGTTACAGTTCCAAAAACCTAGTAACAATGAATAACGAAAACCTATGTAAACTTGAAGAATTAAAAAAGGATTTAAATTAATAAATCCTTTTTTCTTCTTATAATAATTATGCTTTTCTTAATTTTTTAGATAATTTTAAAGATTTTGACAATATTATTCCTAAGACAGTATTCATAATAGCAGCTGGTAATACAACAGTTCCTACTAAAACAAAGAAACTGTCCTTCATTGAAGGTGTAAATACAAAAACTGCAAATGCTAAAAATACCAATCCACTTGTAAAAGTACCTATAAAGTTAATTATTCCTGATTTTACTGTATTTAAATCAAACTTAAATATATATTTATATATAGCATATACCACTATACCTGAAACTAACTTATCTATTATAGAAGGGATTTGTCCACCTGGAAATTTTGTAGTTAACATTGCTAACACACCTGCTACTAAAGAAATCACAACTGTTGAAGAAAAGTTTTTAACTATAAAAATTGCTAAAAACATAGTAGCTAATAACATATCTGGTGTAACTCCATAAATCGGTGGTGTAATTGCGTGTAATATAGTTCCTAAAGCTAGTAAAACTGCTGCTAATATCATATCTTTTGTTTTCATAATCTATCTCCTTTTTGTATTTAAATTATTTGAATTGATTTTTTATAAATTTTTTACTACCTTTTCTCTTCAAGTCATTAAATCATCCCCTATATATTTCTATAAAATATTTTATAAAA
>DUUN01000408.1 GCA_012841535.1 Gallicola sp.
AATACTTCAGAAGGAAATGTTAACGAAATGAAAAACAGGCTCATAATCATAGGTGCCAGCGGGCATGGAAAAGTGGTCGCTGACATAGCAATAAAAATGAATAATTGGCAAAGTATCGTGTTCCTTGATGATGACGAGTCTATTAAGACATGCGCAGACTTACCGGTTATAGGGAAAACGGATGATGCGTTAAAGTACAAAGATGAAGCCGATTTCTTTGTAGCTATCGGAAATAATGACACACGGGAAAGAGTGCAAACAAAATTGGAATATGAAGGCGCTTCAATTGCGACACTGATTCATCCGGATGCAATCATCGGGCATCAAGTCAGCGTGGGTATTGGCACTGTTATTATGGCCGGGGCAGTGATAAACAGCGATAGTGTTATCGGCAAAGGATGTATTATTAACACAAATAGCAGTGTCGATCACGACTGTATACTTGAAGATTATGTGCATATTTCACCGGGAGCGAGCCTTGCCGGAACAATTAAGATCGGCAAGGGCAGTTGGATAGGCATAGGAAGCGTAGTAAGCAATAACATAAGCATATGCGGCGGTTGTATGCTTGGTGCCGGTACTGTGGTAATAAGAGATATAACTGAGTCTGGGACATATGTCGGGATTCCTGCTGCAAAGGTCAAATAGAATAAATCAAAATTACTATAATACGATAGGGGTATACTATGAATTACTTTGTATATGTTGATGGAGTTCTTGCAGTAAAAACTAATGCAAAAAAGTTTGCCTGGTCATACGGAACAGTAGCACCTTTATCGACAATGGAAAAATACGATAAGTGTATGATAAAAATAAACATTGATGTTAGATCTTCAAATAAGGTTTTCAATAATGATATTGAAATTGATAAAATGGGCAAATATCATTATTTTTATGCTAACAAAGATGAGAATAAGATTTATTACGAAAGAAACTTTTTTTTAAAAAATAAATTAAGATATTCTATTGAATTAAATGGAAATGAAATAAACGTTATTGTGAGTAAAAATTACATGAAGTATATAAAACATAGAATAATGGGATTACATTCTATTTCTTATATACTAACAGATATAACTGCAGGCCTGTTATTAAAAAATGGCATTGCTACTATTCATTGTTCAGCTGTTAATAAAGGAGAAAAAACTATTATAATATTTGCACCTCCCAATACAGGAAAAACCCTGACAAGTATACAGCTTTGTAAAGAACACAAGTTTAAATTTATTGCAGAGGATTTTGCATTAACAGATGGAGAAAATGTATGGGCTGTACCTTGGACAAGTACATTTAGATATTATGATGATATAAATGAATCGAAAGTGGATCGTGCTGTAAATAAGATTACTAAATTATTTCCTTTTATAGAGCTAATATCGGTAAGGAAAAACAAGTCAATCGATAATTATCTAGGTAGAGATAGTATTAAACATTTTTCTAAAGCAACTGATATCGTTGTTCTTGAAAGAGGAGTAAGTAGTGTCGAAAGAGATAAATCTGAAGGGTTGAGGAAAATAAGCAACCTTAATAAATATGAATTCAACTACATAAAAGCACCATCTATTGTAGTTATGAACTATTATATCAAGGGTTTTTCACCAGAAGAGATGTATGAAACTGAAAAGAACATACTAAGTAAACTTATTAAGAATTGTAACTATGTCTTGGTTTCTGAAGGGAATGCATTAAACTATGCAGATGTTATTCTTAATGAAGTGATAGAGAAATAAATATGAAAAAAGTAGTGCATGTGTTTACTGTCTCAATGTCAGTTATTTTTCTGGAAGGGTTATATGACAAATTGAAAAGCAGGGGATATGAATTAATAGTAATCTGTGCAGACGGTAAAGAAGTTCGACATCTGGAGAGAGTTGGAAATATTAAATATTATCCGGTAAATATTAGTAGAGGTATAAATCCCATTAAAGATTTATATGCTTTGATTAAAATAATCTCCATTCTTATGAAAGAAAAGCCGGAAATCGTTCATGGGCATACACCTAAAGGTGGCCTTTTAGCAGTACTTGCTGCCAAGTTTTTGAAAATTAATAATAGGCCATATCACTTACATGGATTAAAGTATACCAGTGAAAAAGGAATAAGATATATAATTATCAAATGGATGGAAAAAATGACAATCAGCATTTCGACAAGAGTTTATGCTGTCAGTAATGGCCTTAAAGAGTTTGTAATTTCCTCAGAATTAGGGTCAAACACAAAAATAAAGGTTTTACTAAATGGCAGTGTTAAAGGGATTGATGCTAAAAAGTCAGAAGAAATACGAAACAATAAAGAAAAATTAGTTGATAAATTAGGTATAAAGAAACATGAAGCTATAATAGGTTTCATAGGTAGAATTACAGAAGAGAAAGGTGTTTTTGAACTTTTTACAGCTTATAAAAAGTTAATTGAGAATAGATATGATGTTGGATTGATTCTATGTGGTCCAATTGAAATTCGTAATGTGCAAAATAAAAACACATTTGATGAAATTATACAATTACCTGGTGTCCAATATTTTGGTCAAGTTAATAATCCATTAGAGTATATGGCA
Source organism: Gallicola sp. (assembly GCA_012841535.1). Taxonomy (GTDB): domain Bacteria; phylum Bacillota; class Clostridia; order Tissierellales; family Peptoniphilaceae; genus Miniphocaeibacter. Next base: position 2,555 of record DUUN01000408.1, read on the forward strand.
TGCTGCGATATTTTTGTTTTGCCATCTTGGAGGGAAGGATTTGGCTTAGTTAATATTGAAGCAAACTCTGTTGGTGTACCTGTTATAACGACAGATATCATAGGCTGCAAAGAATCAATAGAAGATCATAAAACTGGAATTCTTATTGAAAGAAACAATATCAATGCTTTATTTGAAGCTCTAAAATTTCTAGTATCTAATCCTGAATTAAGGCGTATAATGGGACAAAATGGAATTGACAGGGTTAAAGCTTTATATAATAGAGATAAAATATGGGATGAATTAATAGATGAATACGATAGAATGACTAAGGTGGTAGAACATTGAAAGCATTATTTGCACACGGGTTAAAGTTTTTTGAAGATTCAAAGGGAAATTTGTATCTTCGAGGTTATAACACTTATTACTGGAGCAGATACCTAAAATATTTTGATAGATTATATGTTATTGGTCGTAAGTACCATATTAGTGATGAAAATATAAAAGGTTTTGATAAATTTGAAGGCGACGGACTGAAATTTGTTGAAGTTCCGGATATTCACAATTATAAAACCTTTTTTAAAAACAATAAATCCTTTAAAAGCATAGCAAAGAAAATAATAAATGATGTAGATGTGATTATTGCAAGGATACCGGGAACATATTCGTCGAATATCATTAAATATTCAAAACAAAGGAATAAACCTTACTTGATAGAAATGGTAGGCTGTCCCTGGGATTCTTTATGGAACCATAGCCTTAAAGGTAAATTAGCTGCACCGTTTATGATGCGATCCACAAAAAAACTATTGCGAGAAGCTCCTTATGTTATTTATGTTACAAATAGTTTTTTGCAAAAAAGATATCCTACAAAAGGGAAGCATACTAATTGCTCTAATGTAACATTGCCGAAGATGGATGATGCAGTCTTAGTAAAAAGATTAGAAAGAGTTAAAGACAGTAAAAATAATCCATATTCAGAGATTATATTAGGAACAACAGCGGCTGTAGATGTACGTTATAAAGGACAACAGTATGTTATTGAAGCTCTGGGTAGATTAAAAGAAGAAGGTAATGCAAATTTTAAATACCAATTAGTTGGTGGAGGTGATCCCTCATACCTAAAGAGCATTATAAAGAAATGCAATGTTGAAAATCAGGTTGAGTTTTTGGGGGCAAAACCACATGAAAAAGTATTTGAATGGCTTGATACTATTGATGTGTATATTCAGCCAAGCAGACAAGAAGGTTTGCCCAGAGCACTAATTGAAGCGATGAGTAGGGGGTTAACCTGTATTGGTGCTGAAACTGGAGGTATACCTGAATTGCTGGATGAAAAATACATATTTTCTAATACAAAAAAGGATGTAAACGAGTTAGTTATGATTCTTAAGAATATTAGTGTAGAAGACATGAATATGCAAGCTGTAAGAAATTTTGAAGAATCAAAAAAATATGAAGAAACGCTAATTGAGAATAGAAGATCTCAATTTATTGAAAACTTCTTAAAGGGGATAAAAAAGGAAGAAATATGAAAGTTACTTTTCTTTTACCGCAAATTAGCTATGGGGG
>DUUN01000243.1 GCA_012841535.1 Gallicola sp.
ATAAACAGATCGTAGTCATATTTTTTCACAAATTCTTGTTGCCCTATAATTTGCCATTTTTTGACTATTTCAGGTGTGTTATGGCATGTCCTACATAAAGGGATAACCATACCCCATTTAATGCTTATTTGCCTACGAGAACCACCAAATATCTCATGTTTATCTATTCTAATAATATTCTTACTTTTTCCACACTCAATACACTTATTGAAATTATCTACAAATATACTTTTTCTATTCTTTTCTATTTTAGCGTGTTTTTTAGAAATTTTTTTTAATTCTGTTTTTGCCTTTAATGGAGTTTTTGCAGTCAATGGTTTATATTCTTTTATTTTATATTCTTTAAAATTACATTGTTTGCAATTTTGAAATGTTATATAATCTTTATAATAAGCACAATATATTCCTTTTGTTCGTTTTTTTAAGTATTTGCAGTACACATACATCTCCCTTTCTGTATATAGTATAACACATTCTCGCCATTTTGGAACAAAAAAGTTAAAAAAATGCAAGAAAAGTATTGACTATTTACTAAAATGGTGATAAAATTAGATTAACGTTATAGGAAAGAAGGTGAAAAAATGCAAGAAAAGTTATTAATTTTAAGAAAAAGAAAAAATATAACACAAACACAAATGGCAAAATTAATTAATATTTCTGTTAAGCAATACGGTGAAAAAGAACGTGGTAAAGCAAAATTTAACAGTGATGAAATGTTTGCTATTGCTAATTTATTAGGTGAAAATATAGAAGATATTTTTTTACCAACAACTCACCAAAATGGTGAAAAAACAATAGAAAATTAGACAAGTTATAAAACTGAGGAGGAAATATGAACCAAGACAAAAAAAACACAATAATAGCAATAATTATCTTATTAATATTTGCAATTGTATATGTAATATCAGATAACTACACGAGAAAGAACATAAAAAAATGCATTGAAAAACACGATAAAAATTACTGTTATGAAAAACTAGGATAGGGGGAAAATATGGAAATATTAATTGGACTATTAATAATAACACTATTTGGAGCAATTACTTATATAAATTTAAAGGAACAAGAAAATTTAAAAAAAGAAAACGAGTTATTAAAAGGACAACAATTGCAATACCGTAGAGTTCTATACGAAAACGATTTAATACCAAAAGAATTCGTAGGTGATAACAATGATTGAAATATTAACTGATTTTTTAAAAACGTGGCGAAAGAAAAACGAAATATTGGCATTCTTAAAAGAAAGTTATGGGAACATAAACGAACGAACATTTAGAATTGAAAAAGAAAAATGGAACAAACTTTATTACGAACACAAAACAGATAAATGCATCGTGCATTCAAACGAATTAGGCTATAAATTAACTGATAATCCAAAAGAAATAATTTTAATGGAAACTGATTTTATAAAACGAGCAAAGGATATGTTATATAAAGCTTATAACATAAAACGAGCAAGATTAGAAAACAACAATTATTCGTTTGAAGATTTCATGGAAGAACAAAAAAAGTTCGATGCTACCAACACCGAACAATCAAAAAATTAAATAAAAATTTAACTATTTAATTATAGCAAAAATAAAAATAAATGTCAAATAGTAAAGGGGGAGAAAGTGGAAGAAAAGAAAAACTATTATGCAATTATACCAGCGAACGTAAGATATGATGAAGAAATAACTCCAAACGCAAAGTTGCTATATGGTGAAATTACCGCTTTATGCAACGAAAAAGGATATTGCTGGTGCAACAATGAATATTTTGCAAATCTGTATAACGTATCAAAAATATCTATATCAAAATGGATAAGTCAATTAGAACAAAATGGGTATATAGAAACTGAAATAATTTATAAGGAAGGTACTAAACAAATCTTAAATAGGTATATAAGAATTGTTAAATACCCTATTAAAGAAAAGTTTAATACCCCTATTAAAGAAAAGTTTAAAGATAATAATACAAATATTAATAATACATTTAATAATATAAAAGAAAAAATAAATAAAAAAGAAAAGTATTTTGAAGATGAAGAACTTAATAAAAAATATCATGAATATTTAAAAATGAGAATTGAAAAAAAATGTAAGGCAACATCAACAACTATTAAAAACCAAATTAATAGATTAAATAAGTACGATAAAGAAATAGCTTTAGAAATGATACAAAACTCCATCGAAAATGGATGGCTGGGAATATTCGAAAGAAAAAATAGGACAAGCGTTAAAGAAAAAACTAAACCTTATTGGGAAGAGAAAAAAATTAAAACATCAACTGGCACGAGCGAAGAAATAGATGAAATATTAAAAATATTTAATTAAGGGGGAAATATGAAAAAAGAAATTGAAATTATTAAAGATAAAGAATTAACACAATATGCAACAGATTATTTTAAACATAAAGCCGAAAAATTAGAAGAAGAAATTGAAATATTTAAGTTATATCTAAGTGCTAATCAACCATCAGAAAAAATAGTAAGTGCATTAAGGAAGAGATTAAATGTTAGAGATATTAAAAGAGATATCAAACCATAGAGAACGAGAATACTTAAGAGATTATTTAAATGGAGAATTAGCATTAGATGAACTATTGATTGAATTTGATATTGAAAAATGTA
>DUUN01000595.1 GCA_012841535.1 Gallicola sp.
AAATAGATAAACCTAGACCAGTATGAGAATTACTATTTTTCCCCTTATAAAATTTTCCTGTTATTAAGGATATTTCTTCGCTATCAATTCCTACACCAGTATCAATAACTTCAAACTGTAAATCTTTTTCATCCTCACCTAGATTTAATATAACAACTCCGCCAGTGTTAGTAAATTTAAGTGCATTATCTAATAAATTTATTAACACTTGTTTCATTCTATTTGGATCTAAGTCAGCTATAATATGTTCTGGTTCAAAATTTATTATTAAATCTATCCCTAAGGATTTTGCTCTTGGTGTAAGTTGTTTTTTTATTTCTATAGCCAATTCTGTAAAGTCCGTTTCCACTTTTTCCAATTTTATCCTATTAGAAGTAAAACGTGAAAAATCCAATAATTCCTCTACCATTAAGCTTAATCTTGAACATTCCCCTTGTATTATTTCTAAACCTTCTTTCACTAATTCTGTGTCTTCAGGCTCAAATAAAAGAGTCGTTGCCCAACCATTAATTGATGTTAAAGGGGTTCTTAATTCATGGGAAACTGAAGAAATAAAGTCATTTTTTAATTTTTCTTTTTCCTTAATATTGTCCGTCATATAGTTCAAGGTTCTACTTAAAGCATCTATTTCTTCAAATTTAGAGCTTTCGACTCGTGTATTTAATTGCCCTTCTGCTAATTTTTCAGCTGTTTTAGTTAAATTCTTTATAGGCTTAATTAGATTATTTGACATTATTACACTTATTGCAATTGAAATCAAAATAACAAAAATCCCAAAAGAAATAAAGGCAATATACCGCTCCCTAATTAATAAATCTACATTTTTTAATGAAGTTGTTAGTCTAAAAATCGCCTTTTGCCCATCTTGTGTTTTTATCGGCGATGAAACAGACATAACTTTTTCTTCTGAATAAGGTACTTTACCAATATACTGTCCATCCATACCTTCTGATGCGTCATCAACATCTTTATATCCTTTAATTTGTTTACCTACTAAATCTGTGCCTAGACTGTCGTATATAACGGTTTTAGAATTTGTAAGTATTTGAACTTGGGATTTAATTCCCCTATAATATTGATCCATATCCTCTAATATAGACGTTTCTATATTATAATCAGGGGAATTTATATTGGACATTTCTAAAGAATATTTTATTTCATTTCTCAAATTATCATAAATTACCGAATAATAATAATATCTAACAGAATAAATTGAAAAAATTTCAAAAACTACAACTGTAAATATTATTAATAAAACAAAGGAACTTACTATTCTATTTTTTATGCTTATTTTCAAAACGCATCAATCCTTTTTCCAACGGTAGCCTGTGCCCCAAACAGTTTCTAAATATTTCGGTTTACCAGGATTATCCTCTATTTTAGACCTAAGTCTCCTTATATTTACGTCAACTATTTTTGTATCGCCAACAAATTCTTCTCCCCAATTTAAATCCAACAACTCATTTCGAGTAAAGGCTCTTCCTGGATTTTTCATAAACAAAGTTATAATTGAAAGTTCTGTAGGTGTTAATTCAATATAAACACCATCCTTTTTAAAGGCCTTTGAATATAAATCCAATTGGTAGGGACCATGAGTAATTATATTTGAATTCTCAACTGGTTTTTCTAATCTTCTAATTAAGGATTTAATCCTTAGTACAAGCTCCTTTGGATTAAATGGTTTACTTAAATAATCGTCTGCTCCTCTTTCTAGTCCAAGAATTTTATCATTTTCTTGAGTTTTTGCAGTTAACATAATAATTCCTATATTAGGAATTTTTTCTCTTAATATTCTACAAACCTCATAACCATCTATTCCTGGTAACATTATATCTAAAATAACAACTAATGGATTTTCACTTTGAGCTAATTCTACTCCCAGTTCCCCTGTTTCAGCTTCAATTACTTTAAATCCTTCTCTTTCTAGATTTATCCTAGTAAACTTTCTTATATTTTCCTCATCTTCAACTAATAATATTTTCTCCTCCACACTATTCCTCCATCTGTTGTTGAATACTATTTATATAGTCATTTAAAATATTATAAAGTTTCTTTTTCTTTTCATTATTGAAATCTATTTTTATCTCATAATTTTTCTTAATATTCTTAATTGATAATTCTATAGTTTTCTTAGGAAAGATTTTCTCACATACAATTCCATAAAATACTAATTGTATCCAGTATCTATTTTCTATTTCTTTTTTATTAAGTTTTGAAACCTTATAATCTATAATTCTTAAGATATTATTCTCCACCTCTATTTTATCAATAATACCTCTAAAAAAACAATTTTCATACTTATATATAAAGCTTATTTCTTCATAAGTTTCATCTGTGTTATAGTTAAATAAATTTTTAAAATTTTCAACATATTCTTCAAAATCTTTTGAATATTTTAAATCAAGGCCAAATTCTTCTAAAATATGTTTAAATTCAATATTATATGGCGGTTTGTAAAGTTCTGCAAATCTATGAATAATATCGCCAATAATATTATCCTTTAAACCATCTATTTTCCCTTTATCTTCTACTATATCATAATCTGACTTAGTCATACCCTTATTATAAAAATCAATTACTTTTGTAATATTAGTATTTAATCTTAAATTTGTCTGCAGGTTTATACTCTCAATATTTGGATAAAAAATATTTTCATCGTATTCTTCTTTAGTAAAATTACATTCAATATATTTTTCTTCTCTTAATTCACTAGCCATTTGTTTTTCTTCTAATGATTTTATTTCAGGCAAAAGTATTTTTTTATAACCTGAGTTTTTCCCTGATAAACCTAAAAACAAATTTTCCTTAGCTCTTGTCATAGCAACATAATATATATTATTATCTTCAATTTTTTCAGATATACTTTCAACTTCGTTTAGACTATTATATCTAAAATTTGCTAATGTAAAATTAATACTTACTCCATTTTCCTTATTAAATTTTAATAATGGTTTATTATTAGGTTTAGCCTTATTAATATAAGGAACTACAACATCATTAAATCCTAATCCCTTTGAGCCATGAATTGTCATTAATTTAACTACATCACTATTTTCATCTTCCACCTGTTTCATTGTTTCATTATTGGAATTATAAATTATATCATAAAAAAAGTCATTAAAAGTTAAATTATTTTTATCATAATCACTGGCAATATCCTTTAATTTATATAAATTACCTTGTTTTTGAATATTGTCTTCTGAATAGTTATATATCTCATATAATTGAAATAAATTATAAATTTC
>DUUN01000456.1 GCA_012841535.1 Gallicola sp.
TCAGGATCAAGTGGAATTCAATAGAAGGTATGATGAGTTGTCTGCACAGTATGAATCAGAAAAGAATGACCTAGATAAAACACTAGAAAAGAGAGCATACAAGCAAGCACAAGAAATTAAAATGAAGGCTTATCTAGAAGAAATAAAAAAAGCAGATAACTACCTACCTGAATGGTCAAATGATGTGTGGATGATAATGGTTGAAAAAGCAACAGTAAACAGAGACAAAACCATAACCTTCAGGTTTACAAGTGGAACTGAAGTAACTATATAAATTGGGCTTTTTATTTAAGGTTCTTTTTATTATAAATATAGACAAAATAAACTTCAAATGGTAAAATAATTCCAAAGTTTAATTCACATTGGGGAGTGAAGGTAGAAGTGTTTCATAATGCTAACTTTTAATAAAAAATAAAAAGGAGAAAATAGAATTATGAAATTAAAAAAGATTTTGTTAAGTTTAACATTAGTATTAATTGGTTTTGTGGTAATAAGTATTGGCCAAGTTAATGTATCTCAAAGTGATAATCATAAGCAAGAAGCTAGAACTGTAGAATACAGTAAAATTGAATTTACAAATACACATTTGTATGAATGCTTTAAAGGGCAATGGCAAACAAAGGACAGAAGATGGGATTTTTCCAAAAACAGAATTCCAACATTGGTATTATAGGAGCTTACTTATGAAAAGGTCAAAAAATATTTTAGTGATTTTTATTGTAACATTTTTCTTGTTTGCAGTGACATCATGCAAATCACATAAAACAGATGAGGAGATAGTTGAAAAAAAAATACAAGAACTTATTCAACATCTAGAAGAAAACAATACAGATGGTATAAGAAATCTTTTTGCTAAAACTAAAATTAACGATATCGAGGATTTTGATGCTTCTATTGAACAATTAATAGAGTTTTACGATGGTGTCTATGAAACTAAAAAAAACGGTGCGCCAGGGAAATTCCGTGATAAAGATGGAGATTTTTCAACGACATGGTTTCTGCCATCTACAGATGTTACAACGTCAGTAGATACATATAGAATTGCTTTCTATTATTGTACAGAATATACAACTGACAAAGACTCCATTGGTATATGGTCGTTATATATAATTAAGAAGTCGGAAGATACTACTCCTAAATATTCATATGGTGGTGATGGGCTGTGGACTCCCGGGATAAATATAGGCAAAGTTTATGTCAAGGGTGAATAAAAGAGTAACAATAATCACAATATGCTTACTTATAATAACAATTATAACCATACTTTCTTGCTATTTCTTTATATGGAAAGCCCCATCATCTCAAGAAATATTTAAAGATTCGCAGCAATATGTTGTAGAATTGAAATCACAAACTGGCGAAGATATTATTTCATATGGCTCAGCAGTATTTATAAAAGGTTGAGTACATACAAAGAGTTTTTGTAAGCAAACCGAGTTTTCAAAGTTTATGAAAGTGGGAAGTTATAAAATGATTGAAGAGATTAAGAAAAAAGGCGTCAAAATGACTAAGATTAAGCATACCATTATCCTATTATTGGGATTCATGCTAGCATCCTCATTAAGTGCTTGTGCTAATCGTTCCATACCACAAAGTTATGAAATAAATGGCGTCACATATCAAACAGGATTTTATGGAAACCTATTTGCCAATTCTCAATCCACGTGTTTTGTGGGGGATCTTTATGAAAAATCAGATGACGTATGGAATGAAGAATATGTCGTGATTGGAAACACCGACGGCTATCAGATTTCGTATGCTCCATTCGATATTTTTTCGATTCGTTATGGTATTTGGCAACATCATTTGTATGTTGCAAAAGACCGGTTTGATGAAGCAAAACAGTATTATGCTTCTTATGAGGCCTATCATTTTTATTGGGCAAAGGGTGTGAGCAATACCCATTTTGATGAATTTCATGAAATAGAAGCCAATCAGCTAATAAATAAGAAACTAGATGAATTACTTATAGTAGAAGAAAAGAATCCAAAGAAGCATGAAAACATTCTCTTAGGAGATCAAGCCTATTTTTTCTACAAGATTAGTGACGATGGACTTTTAACATCCTTAAGAAAGACCTATTACATTAATGAGGGGAAACTCTATTTATTTTCTTTCATGAAAAACGACAATATGTATCTTGTTGAAATTGAAGATGACTTGTCGAACTTTTTCGTCGGCTTGATTCAAGGATAATTTTAATCGTTACTTAAATAAAGCGCATTATTGAAACAATCATTAAAGATAAATCGAGAATGGTTTCTTAAGATTATACAAATAATGAGCATTAAACATCACGTTTTACTTTGATACGATAACAAGTTGTAATGTAGTCATTTCTTCAAGCGCATATGGTTCACTTCAATCAGTTATCAAAATCAGGCTTAATTAGTTCAAGACTTGATTACTTATGTTAGTAGTAGGACACAAAAAAGAATAAAACGGCTTAACTGCAGTTTTTTTGTTTAATACAAATGAATCAATCAATATATCATTTTCATAAAACTTAACTTGATATAAAGTTTCATTCCATCTGCCATAAGTGGTGCCACTTTCGATAAATGCTCTTTTTGATAGGTATCTATTATGATAGTTTTTCATAAGTTTAAAATCTGGATAAAATTCATTCATTATTAGTTTCTCCTTGGCGTGTTTGTATTTAATCTTAATAACTTTAATTATACAAGTCTTTGATAATCTTTAATTGGTAAGAATTAGAACTGATCAGAAATGATTGGTTCTTTTATTTTTGTATGCTCTGAGCCAACCCATGAAAAAAGATATAAGCGGTAAAATCCATGTGAGCTGATAATGAACCTACTGCATAGAGAGTAGCGAGAAATAGTCGTAGTTCCTCTATAGTCTTTAGAAACGAGGACTGATGATGAGAAAGGATAATTATCAAAAATGGAAGACTGATGGTACCTTGGAATCCAAACTAAAACTTATTAAAGAACTAGCAAGTCGTTCATGTGGTATGGGCGTGATTGCATCTGAACTGGGTATGGCTGAAAACTCGTTGTATGCACTTAGAAAAAAATATAAAGACGTAGATATAGCATACGAAGATGGTAGAAATTTACTTAAGAAAATGATATATTAATGGCTTGTTTTAAGATTGGTTTAAATGCTAATTATGGGGTGCGTAAAACTAGTCAAGGGTGCGTAAAATAATTCAAGGGTGCGTGATTTCTGCTAGGGGTGCGTATTTGTATCAAAATAGGTAGTCAAAGCCAAGTTAGTAGAATAGGTTTGATACAAAAGTATCAAGCCTTTTTTTGTTGTGAAGATAGGGAGTTTTACCCTTTATTCACACTTACAATAAAATTATAATAGACCACTAATTTAGAAAAAATCAGATATTTTATAAGTTTTATTAAAAA
>DUUN01000806.1 GCA_012841535.1 Gallicola sp.
AAAGCAATTAATTTTGTTTTGTCATAAATCAATTCACCGTTATCATTTTGACAAACATAAATAAATCCTTGTTGTTGTGGATATGTTAATTTACCATCAAAATAATTCATTTCTTCAATTTTACAGCAACAACCCTGCTCATATAAATAAACCCCACCTTGACAATAAGAACCTAGTTTATGTACATGGGCAGTTACTATGGTATCAAAATCTCTATCAATTCTAAGAAAATAATTAACTGCTTTTTCTGTAGTTTTTAACATAGAAGATGAGTAAGCACAAGGATGGATGAACCAAGTCTTTCCTATTTTGCATTTCCAATCATTTGTATATTCGATTTCTATATCATCAAAAACTTTAACCACAGGTTCATACCATGTTTCAGTTTTATTTCTTCTATCTATATTTTTAAATCCACTATTAATAATTAAATCTAAAGATGAGTCTGGCATTAAATTTAATAAATCATCATTAAGTTTGTCACTTAAAAATCTTAATAACCTATCTTCATGATTTCCTTTGTTAATAACTACTTTCTTAGGTTTTATATATTCAATTAAATCAATTATGTATTGCCTAGTTTCAATCATTTCATCTACAAAATTAATTCTATATTTCTTAGTAAATTTCGATACGGACTGGCAATCCTGTATATCCCCATTTAATTGCAATATATCAACTTGACCTGCATAATCCTTAAATGTTTCTACAGGAAGATGAAAAGGAACATGTGTGTCTGAAATTGATAGTATTTTTGTTGCAACACCATTGTTGTTTAAATAATTATCATATTCTAAAATACCATATGCTGTTTTCCTAAGATGATCTGCTGAACAGTCTAAACTTAAAATATCCACAATCTCTTGCCATTCTATATCCTCTTTGTCAATTAATTTTGACTTGCAAAGTCTTAGCTTCCATTCAAATTTAGATTCATTTTCTCTACGTTTATATCTTTCCATCCAATACCTCCATCCCATTAAATTAAAGTAGGGTAGAGGTGGGATAGCCTCTACCCTAATACCAATAAACTGCCAAGTTTACTATAACTGTATTTAAATTTCTTCAATTTCTTCTTCAACGACTTCTTGTTCTACAAAAATATAAAGTAGCCCATTTTCAATCTTCTTTGTTGGCTTTTTAAATTGCTTATAAGGAATCGCCCATCTAGCATCAACTTCCATTTCACAATCTAAAATGTCATTTTTAGTTTTTCCTTCAATTTTTATATAAGAAATGCTATCCTCAACTATTTTAGTGACTTTAATATCAGTAGGATTTACCCCATGAATGTCGTAACAAAGTATTGCTTTATCATCCTTAATAATTTCTTGCCAATGTCTAGTGCTAAAATTATGCTTTCTTTTTTCTTGATTAGTAGTAACTAAGCAATATGGTTTGTCATAAAAGAATGTTTTAAAAACCTTGTTTGTTAAACTATCAATTTCATCAAACTTTGTAAAATTATAATAACCTCTTTGTAACATAATAAAATACCTCCTAATAAATTTAAAATAATTTAATAAAATAATATAGTTGTATATTGATAAAATGGGCAAACCACTATTATCCTAAAAATAAAATAACCCCATTTTCTCCCTTACATCCGTATGGGGTAAACGTCTGTGAACTTTAGGCAAACGCCAAGGATAGGGAGCCTCCTGCAAATAAACCACACATTTTACGGTAGTGTATCACCTTTTAAGTCTTCTTTGTTGGGATTCTATACCCGTTCAATATGAAAATTTTAATAAAATAAGAAATTTATTTAAATATCAACAAAAACTTTACTTGCTTCTGACCTAACATCTTCATTTAATACAATAATACCAACTAAAGGATTTCCTTTAAGTTTTTCAATTAGTTGAAACAATCCATTATTTCTTCTGTATTTTTGTTCGGATTGCTTATAATCCCCACAAAAAACTACACACGAATCAGATTCAATTCTACTGCCTATTAACTTTAATATTTTTAAATCCATATCTTCAGATTCCTCAACAAACACAAATGTAGAACCATAGCTCATCCCTTTGATGTAAAATGGAATATCCTTTGTAATATATTCATTAATATTTTTATCTTTAGTTGATGGGGTGTCTATATATTGTTCTATACACTTAAAGAAGTCACCAATCTTATCCTCCTTATTGCCTGGGAGAAATCCAATCTCTTCACCAGAACCTAAAGGATTTCTTAGTAGAAGCATTTTCCCATAATTGCCTTTTTCAAACGTATGATATAATCCCATTTTTGTTGTTATATAACTTTTCCCTGAACCATATGTTCCGGCAACTATTTTAATAGGTATATTTTTATTGTTTAATAAATCAATAGCACATCTTTGTTGACTATTTTTACCTTTAATTACTTTTGAATCTGGTAATTTTAAATCTTCTAATTTATTTTTGCTATATCTAAATTCTAGTGGTTTTTTCTTTCCTTTTTCGTGAATAATCACATATTGATTTTCGATTAAATTAAAATTATTAATTCCATTAGATAAATCTTCATAAAGTTGATTTATTTCTTCGGAATTTAAATTTAACTCTAAATAACCTTTATATCCTGTTTCACTAATATCACAATTAAACTTCTCACAAGGTATCTTTAATAATTTACATTTCTGTCTAAAATTTAAATCATTTGATAATGCAACTATACTATCATCAGATACACGTAAATCTAATAAAATACTTAAAATTTTATTATCATTACTGCTACTATCTAAATAAGATGGTAAACTTGCACTTCCTTCACGTATCTCATATTGAATTTTATCTTCATTCTGTTCTATTAACCTTGTTGCTAATCTTGCTTGGTATTTTTTATTTTCATCACTAGAATATTTATGTTTATCTAACTCTTGTAAAACTACACCACAAATAATAATTCTGTCATATGTATCAAATAATTTTTCAGGGTTAGACATTAATATATTTGTATCTACGAAAACTGTTTTATTATGATTACTCATAAGTCCATTCCCTTCAAGGAAGATTTTTTATTAATTACTTCATAAACTTTAACTTATTATAAATATTCTCAGGGACATATCTTTTCTTACGTTTACTTTTGCCTTTTTTTTGACCAGTAATAGTAAGGTTAAGATATCTACCGCCTTCCATTTTGAGATATTTGTTGGCGATTAACCATTGCATTTCTTCTTTAGAAATTTGTTTCAAGTTTAATCTTTCTCCTTTGGATAAATTGGAATACTATTATATTAGCAATGTATTCCCTTAAAGACTATTTTCGTTTACGAGAAAGAAAATGCCTTCAAACCCTTGATACATCTAGCTTTGCGTGTGTTTTAGTTGTTTTTAGTGATTTTCACAAACCCTTTATCCATGCGGGCTAGAAGGGGTTTTCTATTTATACAGAATCCTTATTTTTATAATAGTATTCTCTTTGTTTTTGAGCATTATACTTCTTCCAAACTTCCCTAGCACATTCCTTACAATATTTATTTTTGTTATTTGTGGGTTTGATTAGTTTATTGCATTCAGTGCATTGAATATATCCTTCGTTAATTTTTAAATCAATATTCTTTTTAATATTTTCTACGATTATATCTCCGAAACTAGACCATAGAGTGGTTTTAAAATTACTTTCTTTATGACCGTACGAATACTCAATTAAAACATCAGTTACATAGTTTACATTAGTGTTTACTTTTAAAATATCTTCTCTAATAAT
>DUUN01000715.1 GCA_012841535.1 Gallicola sp.
AAGGTTTTTAGTAAACCTTTGCTTTTTTATTGTTGAATGTTGACTTTTTCAACATTTTTGCATATAATAATAATGGATTTAAATGTTTGGGGTGAAAAATATGAAGGAAGTAAATTATGAAAAAGTAGGAATGAAATTAAGAAAAGCAAGAGAGTATTTAAATCTAACACAAGAACAAGTGGCCAATATTTTAAATGTTGGAAGAGATGCAATTTTAAGAATCGAAAAAGGAACAAGAAAAGTAAGCGCAGATGAATTAAGTAATTTTTCTCGTTTGTATAAGATAAGTATGGATGAAATAATGAATGATAGTCCGTATGTTAGTAATGAACAGGCTTATGCAAGAGGGTTTGAAAAATTAAGTTTAAAAGATCAAAAAGAAATACTTGATTTGATAAAATTAAAAAATGATTATAAAAACAAGGAATTGTAAATATTGATTTATGAATTCTAAAATAACGCCAGCAAAATTAGCAGAAAAAACTTTAGAAGATATCAAAAACAAGTATGGCGAGATTAAGTTTCCAATCGATCCGTTTAAGTTGCTTAAAGACAATGGTGTGCTAATATCATTTTCAGATTTTGAAAAATTAGAAGGTATAATATTAAATGATGAAGATGATGTTACTATTGTTGGAATTAATAGGTTAAGACCTTGGACAAGACAACGTTATAGTGCAGCACACGAATACTGTCATTTTATAAAAGATTTGAAAAAGAATAAAAATGAAATTAATAAAATAGAATGTCTATCAGGTTCAGATAGTGAAATCGAAAAATTTGCAGATAGATATGCTTCAGAATTATTAATGCCAAAGTATAAACTAAAAGAATTATGTGAACAATACAAAACAGAAAGTGGATATGTTGAATTTGATAATATAATTTATATAGCAGAATATTTTGGGGTTAGTTTTGAAAGCTGTGTATTTAGAATTGCGTATACATTAAAAATGCTTGATGGAGATACGGATCCTAAAGAATTAAAGAAACGAATAAAGAATTATCATCCTGATAAAAAAAGGAAAGAATTGATATTAAAAAACAATGATTTTTTATTGATTGGAAATGCAATTGACAGTTTTTTCTACTGCATGGTTGATTTGAATAGAAATATAGGGGCTAAATTTTTAAATAACTATATATATTATGATAATAAGTTAGAAGGTATTGAACAAAAAGATGTGCCTTATATTTTAGCGGATCTTTCTTATAATAAAGAAAAAAGTAGATTTTTTAATTCGGAAGATGAAAAAATTATAATGACTTTAGGTAATTGTGCGCTACAAGAATATGTTTTAACAACGGAAGATAAATTAGAGATAAGAAAGTGTAATGATCTTCATAGATTATTGCATTCATATACGCCTTATCCACAATATTCTGGTTTTTACAGAACAGATGATGCTGTAATAATGAGAGGAACAATGCAACCCGTAAGCTATGTGCAGATTCATGATGAAATAGAAAAACTAAACACTGAATTTGAACACTTTATTAATAATATAGAAAATTACAAAGTTAGTGAATATATTGAGAACGTTGTATATTTTATTTATAAATTTATTAAGATACATCCATTTGGAGATGGAAATGGACGCGTTTCTAGAGCTTTATTGAATTGGATGTTGAGACTAAAAAATATTCCTCCAATATATATTGATGATAAGTGTAAAAATGAATATTATGACGCGTTATCTTCAATTGATATAGATGGGGATTACATTCCGATGATATTATTGGTTGAAAAAAGAGTTATAAATACACTTATAGAATTACATGACTATCTATTTGTAGAAGAATCGGAGGTGCAATAATGTGGCCTAGAAACAATTATACAGGACCAGGTGGAGGTTTATACACCGGACCAGGTGGA
>DUUN01000132.1 GCA_012841535.1 Gallicola sp.
AGTGGCAGCACGATAGTTGCTTGCATTAATACTAACAGAAAATACATAGGCATAGAAAAAGAGTTGAAATATTTTGGGATAGCAAAAAAGCGGATTGAGAGTATAACGGCAGTTCAAATGGAATTTAAAGGGATATAAAATAAATGTTAAATAATTGTTGACATATGTTAAATTATTTGTTATAATATAAGTAGAAAGAGGATAAGACGACACCAAAAGGGTTGCACAGGAGGACAAAATAATGAAAAATGAAGCGAAAGCGTATGCAATTAAACTAATAGGATTAGCCGAAACGGTAAAAGATGTATCAAAATCAAAAAACGGTCGTTATGAGTTTTGTGGTGATTTAGGTGCGTGGGATAAGAAAATACATATCTATCGCGGTATAGAAAATCTAGCGAAAGATTTAAGTATTTTTGAAAATCTGTCTAAAAGAGATGACAGATACGAATTTAAGTATTTAGGATATACTTTCTTTCAAATATTAAAAGGAGATGATTAAAATGTTAGATTTTAAAAGCGCAAGACACGAAATGAAACAACGAATTCAGGAACAGACCAAACCGAAGAAGCTAGGCGGTAGCGTGTACATAACGCTTTCACCCGTAGTTCGCCGAGTTGCAGGTATCGAAATCGGGCAAGCCGTAACGGTAATAGCCGAAGCGGGCAAGATTGTAATAGTCAAGGAGGAACCATGTACGGCGAACAAATAACGATGTTTAGCAGAAAGGAGAAAAGTATATGAGAATATTAGTAGCTTGCGAAGAAAGTCAAGCGGTAACAATCGAAATGCGGAAACTGGGTCACGAGGCTTACAGTTGCGATATCATAGACTGTTCAGGCGGTCACCCTGAGTGGCATATAAAGCAAGACGTTTTGCCATTACTAAATGGCAATTGTGAATTTACGACTCAAGATGGTATAATACATAAAATAGATGGCAAATGGGATATGCTTATTGCCCACCCGCCTTGCACATATTTGACTAAGGCTGGCGCAAGGTGGATGTTTCCAAGAGCTGGGCATTTGTGTCAAGATAGATATGCAAAAGCAATGCAAGCAAAGGCTTTTTTTTTGGCACTATTTAATGCACCTATAAAACGTATTGCAATTGAAAACCCAACACCGCTCAAAGTAGTTGAATTGCCAAAACACAGCCAAGTTATACAGCCTTATGAGTTTGGACACGAATACAGTAAACGAACGTTATTGTGGTTAAAAAATCTACCACTATTAAAACCGACTGACATAAAGTTCAATTATAAGCCGTATTTACCGAGCAATACTGGCGGGAAGAAACGTGGACAAAAATACCATTATGTAAACATTACCCAAAAGGAAAGGTCAAAAACTTTCGCAGGTGTAGCCAAAGCTATGGCAGAGCAATGGGCAGGTAAACTGGAGGTCTAAATGCTACTAGAAAAAAGGCTAGACCAAAACCAAATATATCGTATTTGACTTAGAAGAGAAATTCAGCAAAGAAATCAACGATTTAGCCACAGAGTACGGCAAGGAGGAAAAATGAAAATAGAAC
>DUUN01000789.1 GCA_012841535.1 Gallicola sp.
AGACTGTAAATAAATACAGGTAGAGCCTTTTCCATTTGTTCCACCTATGTGAATTACTTTTAAATCTTTTTCTGGATTATCTAACAAATCCAAAAGTTTTTTCATTCTACTAAGACCTAGACTAATTCCCTGTTTTTGCCATTCTCTTTCTTCGCTAATAAATAAAATTCTATTAATTTCTTCCTGTATTTCAAGTAATTCAGTATTATCTAAATCCTTTAAATATTTTCTTAATAATTTATATTTATCTACTAAATTACCGGTTTTTTCTATTTCATCTATTAAAATACCATCTAATATTAAATTCTCTTCCAATTTACTTAAATAGTAATTTAAATCTTGTTCATTTATAATTTCCATAAATTTCCCCAAAAAATTAAGAGGACAATCCCCTTATGAACCGTCCCCTTAACTAATTTTTATTATATTTCTTAGTCCATATTATCACTTAATTATATCATAGTAATAGTAGTTTAACTATATTTCTAATATTTGAAAAATAGTTTATACATAAATATCTTTCTTAATATATTTTATGTAACCTAAGAAAACCGCTACTAAGGCATAAATTAATCCTAAACCTAATAGGTTTAGTTCCAACCTGCTTTCACTTAAAATATAGGATACTTCTGCATACCCATATGGAGTAATATATTTTAGAAAATCTACTCTTGTTGTTATATTTTTTATTATATTACAGAAATAGAATATAGCCGTTAAACCTATTCCAACTCCTACACTATTTTTTCTAAAAAATGCAGATAATCCAAAACAAATTGAAGCAATTTCAATTTGCATTATAAGAAAGGCAATATGTATTAATAAAAAATTTTTAATTCCTAATTTTTCTCCAATTAATAAAAATGATATGGCAGAAAATAAGGTTATTACAATATTTAGAATTAAAATTTGAATTATTATAGATAAGTATTTTTCAAATATTATTCTACTTCTACTTATAGGATGGGATAGTAGGAACTCGGCAGTTCTATCCTTTTCTTCTTTTGATAAAATACTTATTCCCAATAAAGCTGAGAAAAAACCTCCAGCTATTCCTATAATATTTCCAGCTTCAACTCCATAATAACCCATAGCTGTACCTATATTTATCTTATCCATTCCAAAAGCTGAAGTGAAACTACCCATATTTTCAAAAAGATTATTAATTCCATCCATATCCTTTTTCATTTCAGGATATATTAACATAATTATTATCATTAAAATTGTTAATATAGATGTCCAAATAAAAAGTGAAAGCCTTGCTAATTTAAGCTCATGTTTTAAGATAATCATTATTTTTCACCGCCTTCATCATAATAATGTAAAAATATTTCATCTAATGAAGGCTCTGTAATAGTTAAGTCCTCTAAGTCTAAAGTATTTAAATGCTCAATTAGATTATTTATATTTCCACTGTATAAAAAATTTATTCCTGTATTATTTCTATGAATATCTGTTATTCCTTCAATATATTCGATGTCCCTAATACCAAATAAATTAACTCTTTTTGCTTGTGTACTTGATAGATTAGCTACAGTATCACACGCAATTAATTTTCCTTCCCTTATTATTCCCGCCTTATTACAATATAGTTGTATTTCAGAAAGTACATGGGAAGATAAAAATATTGTAGCTCCCCCTAAATTTCTCTCCTTTATTAGTTGGAAAAATTCTTTTTGCATTAATGGATCTAAGCCACTTGTTGGTTCATCAAGTATGTACAAACTAGGTTTATGCTGAAAAGCACAGACTATGCTAACTTTTTTTCTATTTCCTAAAGATAACTCATCAACTTTTCTATTGCAGTCTAAATTGAATCTTTCGCATAATTTTTTTGCTTCTTTTTCAGTATTTTTATTATATAGTTTAGCAGACAAGGAAATTACATCCTTAACCTTCATCCCCTTGTAAAACATTATTTCAGAAGGCATATATCCAATATTTTTTAAATTTTCATACCTATGCTTTTTAATATCTTTATTAAATATTTCCCCCCTACCTTTACTTGGAGAAATTAGACCTAAAAGTAGCCTTATAGTAGTACTTTTCCCTGACCCATTTGGTCCAATAAACCCAAAGATATCTCCTTTTTTAACTTCTAAATTTAAATCTTCTATTCCCCTGGACTTACCATAGTACTTCGTAAGTCCCTCTACTTTAATAATATCCATATTTTCACATCTCTTTTTATTAAATATTCTAATAAT
>DUUN01000655.1 GCA_012841535.1 Gallicola sp.
ATCGAATCAAATTCACGTTTTAAATAAATAAAGTTTAATCCTGTGAAAAGTATTTTCTTGTAAAAGTATGGATTTCTTTCAATAACCTGAGAACTTACAGGTCCTAATGTAATAATTTTCACATCATGACATTCTCCTATTTTTCTTGAAATATGATTTAAAGAATGGTAATGTCCTCCGACACCTGAACCAATACCATTTATTACAAATAAAATTCTCATATAATTCTTTGTTCTACTTCTAGTTCAACTCCAAACTTGGCAAAAACCTTCGACTTTACATGATCAATAACACGAATAACATCTTGTCCCGTAGCATTATCAAAATTAACTATAAAACCTCCATGTTTTTTAGAAACCTGAGCACCACCTACAGTATAGCCTTTTAGATTCAATTCATCAATCATAGGTCCAACAAAGTGTCCTTTTGGACGTTTAAAAACACTACCTGCATTTGGATATTCTTTTGGCTGCTTGTCCCATCGTTGAGCTTTAATAGTTTCCATTTTCTCTTTAATCAATGATTTATCTTTTACATATAATTGCAACCATGCTTTTAAAATGACTTTATCCTTATGTTTTTGAAAAAAACTATTTCGATATTCAAAACCGATATCCTTATTTTCGATTTCTTTTATTTTCATATCAGCTAAATCTAAATACCGGACTTTAATAATAAGGTCTTTAATCTCCTCGCCGCTTGCACCCGCATTCATAACAACTGCACCTCCTAAAGAACTAGGGATATCATAAAATATTTCTAATCCTCCTAAACCTGACTCAAGCGCTATCTCACTAAGTTGAAGCATTGTTATACCCGCATCAGCTTGTATAATATAACTTTTCTCGTCAACTAAATGATTTTCAAAGTTACCATTAAGAATCATAAAACGATCCTCATAATATTCTTTCGATAATATTACATTATGTCCACTACCTAATACAATGAATGAATTCACATCTTTGTAGAGTGAAATAATATCTTCTTCATTTTCGGGAAAATAAGCTTTCTTGCATTTAGCTTTAATCCTGTATGAATTATAATTGGTTAAATCAAAATCTGTCTCTATTCTCATCTATTTTTCATTTGTCTTAACACGTTTAAAATTGGATCAAAATCAGTTTTTCTATAGGATAGTATTTCTCTAATTGATATTTTTGCTTCTTTACTGTAGAAAAATAGAAATAACACTCCTGCAAAACCATAACTAATAGTCGAAGATATGGCAGCACCATTTGCACCATACTTTGGTATAAATACTATATTGAATATTATATTCAATACAAGTGCAGGTACCATAGCTTTCATGCTTATCCATGGCTTACCCTTTCCTGCTAGATCCATATTCAACACTTTATAAAACGTCAATATCAAAACACCGGGTAAAAGATAATTCAATACTGTGATACTACCCCTAAATGGTTCTCCATACATCCCTACTATTATAAGCTCCGAGAATACAATAAGGACTATAGACATCAGACCAATAAACAGCAAAGAGACTCTTAACAGCTGAGCCACTTTATGTGAAAACTGTAAACCATCTTTACTAACTGCACTTCTTGCAAAAACAATAGTGCTAAACAGCATTGGTATTTGCCATAAGTATTGTGTTATTCCTTGCCCTTTAGAATAAATACCCATCTCAAAAGGAGTACTCAGCTTATC
>DUUN01000015.1 GCA_012841535.1 Gallicola sp.
CAGATTGGGATGATGAAGACTAATATATTTTATGTGTAACAGAGCTAATTCTATATAGGAGTTCAAATAACGAATATTAGGGTACAACACCCCACAATAAGTAGATAGTTGAAGAACCTATTTTGACACAAAGAAATCACTACTTTCAAACAAATCCAAAATAAAAGGGCGAAATTAAGCCATAATTTAGGGGTGCGTGATTAACACTCAAGGGTGCACGATTAGTCATCAAGGGTGCGTTATTTTTGTTAAGGGTGCGTAATTGTATCATAATAGGTCAACAAACACATAATGATATAGTGGTTTGATACAAAGGTATCAGACCTTTTTTCTTTTGCAGAAAGGGAAAAATCTCCTTTTCGCCAGTTTTAAAGAGATCTAATATAGTTAATTTCAAGGCTATTTGTAGGTCTCTTTTTATTTTTCTGATCAACATTTTAACGATTACCTTACAATTTAACGATTAGGATATATTTTAACGATTTGAGAAAAAAATGATTTAAATTAATAGTTTATTTACTAAATTATGGACAATTTGATAACAAAGTGCTATAATTTATTATAGAAACAATGTTTTTGTTATAAAAAAGAAATGGAGAAAAATTATGAAAATCAGAAAAAGGATATTTGGTTTAATTTTATTAAGTATTTTTTCTTTGGTATTAGTTGCTTGTGGAGACACATCAGGCAATAATAACCCACCGAGTGTTCAAAAATATGTTGTGACATTTAATGTTGATGGTGGTATTAGTGTTCCATCGATAGAGCGTGAGGAAAATAAAGCGATTGGGACTTTACCGACAACTTCAAAAGATGGGTTTATGTTTGATGGTTGGTTTTTCGATTCCGCTAAAACAGTTTCTGTTACAGGAACTGAATTAGTTAAAAACAATTTGACACTTTATGCCAAATGGATTGAAAATAGAACTTATTTTTTAGATGCTCGTGATAAAACGGTTAATTCAGATCAATTTGAATATGATTTTGATTTGAGTGTCACAACAAAATATGGTTCAATTGATGGACCAAGTGCACTTATGAGCGGGACTGTTAAATATAATGAAAATCAGACAAATTCTTATTATAAATCACAAACTAATAGCGGTGCACTTTTGTTCGATGGGCAAACACATACAATTAAAACAGGGACTGAATTATCCGAATTTAAAGTTAAATCAGATGGCAGATTATCCGATTATGAACGCACATCAATTCCTTCAAATTTTAAATATGAGTCATCGAGTTATGCTAAAGTGCTTTTTGAATATAATCGAGAACAAATTACTGAAGTACTATTAGCCTCAGATAACAAATATGAAATAAAATATAGCGGAAGCACTACTGGTATGATGAATACGGCAATTGGATTTTTAAATAATCCTATTCTTAAGCCGTTTATAAATGTACCGGAGACTGCTTCAGATTTTAAAACTTATGTGACTTATAAAAATGGCTATATTCATACCTTTGAATATGAATTTAGTATTAATGTAGTTGGCGCTTCATTAACCTTTAGTTATGAATTAGAGTTCACTAAAATAGGTCAAGGCGTGACTATTAATCCACCAACTTTTTCAGGTATTGCGTATTCAACACAGGATGTTGCTTCAAAATTAACTGTTATTAATGGTGCGCTAGATGCTTATAAAGCACTAGAAAATTCCAGCTATACTTATGATGTTAAAACGGAAGTAGATTTTCCTGGTGAGTTTGCAATTAATGCGCATACTCAAGGTCGCACCATGCGTTTAGTTACTGAAAATGATGTATTCTTTTGGAATAGAGTCGGATTTGATAGTGATTATAAGAATAATGATTTATATGAATTTAAAGGAATAGTAGATTATGAAAGATACCGTGTTATTTATGCAAACGGCGATGTTTATGATGTACAAGACCGGGTGTGGCCTCTATCAAATGTACACACAAGATTAGAAGATTATAATAATTATGTTGTTGACAATTATTATTTCCTATTGAATTCTGAAATATTAAAAACTTCATATATTTCAATGGTTCAAGAAGTTGTTGTAGGTAATACAAAAACATTTTCTTTGGGTTTAACTAAAGAAGGCGTAATTGCATTGTTACAATTTATAGATATTTCTATTAGAGTAGATGTAAATAATGCTAATGAAATTTTAATCTATGATATTAAATCAGGATTAGAAATAAAGGATATGGACTTTGAAATTGTTTTAATTGATGGGAAGTTGAGTGCGATTGAAATTGATATAAATGGTTCTTATGAAGCGAATGCATATGTTGATACTAAATTTGCAGGACCAGCATCGTTTAATTTATCTTATTTACTAAGAGTTAATGATGATGGAAATGGTTACGTTCCACCAACTAAAGATAGTGAAGTTATATTGGCAAATAGTTAATGAGCAAGATTTTTTTAATTATATTATATATATTAAGTGTCACAATTCTTGTTGAGTGTCAGTCAATAAATGACACTGTAGTAGTGACATTTAAATACAATGAAGATATCTTGTATACAGAGAAAATAAAAAAGGGCGATTGTTTGTCGCCTTTTGAAATGGAAGAACCACTACATTATTATCAGTATTGGGATGTTTGGTATAGCGATAATAAATTCGATCAAATTTTTGATTTTAACAATGAATTAACAGAGTCCATCATCTTATATACAAGAATCAAATCTATTTATGATGATAAAAAAGGAGAACAATATGAAACTGTTGAAAATGAATCAGATTCCTGGTATCAAAATAATTTGACACTTACGCGAGGAATTAATTATACACATTATGATTTATTAGAAACAGTTAAAAAAGGCGATATCCTTTATGAAGCTACTGGTGGTTTTGGTATTACTGGACATATTGCACTAGTAGAAGGAATATTTTATTCAGAAATTTATGACCAATATTACATTCGATTAATTGAAGCCGTTTCAAATGGTGTGATTCAAAGCATATGGACACCAGCGAGGTTTTATGAAAAACAAACAACCATTTTAAGACTTAAAAATTACCACGAAGAGATTGTTGATGCTGCAATTGAATTTGCTCTAGGACAATTAGGAAAACCCTATTCGCTTGCTGTTTGGAAAAATTCTAGTTCAACTAACGATTATTGGTATTGTTCAGAGTTGGTGTGGGCTTCATATTATCATCAAAATATATATTTGGATACTGACGATAATAATCATTTGGGTTCGATTGTTTTTCCAAATGAGATTAAGGCATCAATTGAATTGGTAGAAATTTTAAATTATCAATTTTCGAAAAAACATATTAACAGCGATACCAATTAATGTATCTAAGCGGCATACGTATGATAGGTATCAACAGCATCGCAGAAAACAAACAATATCTTAACAAAGATAATATTTCTGAGTGCGTAAAACTAGTCAGAGGTGCGTGATTTCTGCTAGGGGTGCATAATTGTATTAAAAAAGGTCAACAAACACATAAAAGAACAATTACTTTGATACAATAAATCTGGTTGTATTAAAGGTCAAATAGATGAAAAAAGAAATAAATATGTGTTTTTTACCTCGTTTTGAAGGTAATTAAGCTTCAGTAAGTGATTAACATCACTTCATTGAAGCTTTTTTATTTTACCTGTTTACACTATAAATAACATATGATTTATCTAAACTGATTTAATACATAACATAAATAATCTCGAATATAATAATAATGACACAACGGTGACATAATGGTGAAATAATGGTGACAAATGATGATGATTATTGATGACATTATTTAAGTGCATATGTGATGGGAGTTAATTTAATTTGTTCTTCTATAATATACATAGGGTTTAACATTTATAAGTGATTATAACAATAAGCTTTAGTTGTATCGATGGTTTAATAACACAAAACGGATTTATATACCGCGTTTTGTGGGTAAAAAAGGCTATATTGAGTGATGAAAGTCA
>DUUN01000406.1 GCA_012841535.1 Gallicola sp.
TACTTAGTAGAAATTTATATAACCTTTCTATTAAGACCATTTCAGAGCATTATAGCGAGACAAATAATATACTTGATTTCCAACAATTAAAAGCACTTATAAAAGATACTACAGAGTATAAGGAAATAACAGGGTTCTATTATGCAATTATAATTTCAGCACTTGCAGATTTTAAGAAATACATAAATACCAATAGTTACACTAAAAACAAGGTTAAACGGACTCTTGAAGTAAAAAATCTTACAGATTTCAGACCACCAATGCCAAAGGAATATTATTATCCTATAATGCTTCTAAAGGTTAGCGTTAAAGATGGCTATATTATTCTCCCTAGAACAAAAAAGACAGAAGAAATAAAGCTAAAACTACCTGAAAATTATAATAACAAATCTATTTCAAGAGTTACAGTTAGACCATTATTTCAATTCAAGTCTTGGCAGTTAATTATTGAGTACGCAGTAAAGACCATAACTACACCTTCATTAAATAGTGATAAGGCCCTAGGAATTGACCTTGGAATTGATAATTATGCAACTTGTGCAACTACAGATGGAAATAGCTTTATCATTGACGGTAGGCAATTAAAAAGTATTTTACAAGGATACTGCAAATATAAAGCAAAATTAGTATCGGCTAATGGAGGAAAGTATAATACTAAAAGACTTGTATCATTACATAAAAAAACTCATAACAAGGTTAATGATTATGTCTCTAAAAGTGTTAATTACATCATCAAATATTGTATTGATAATGACATAGGACAAATAATATTGGGTTGGGGAGTACATTTTCAACAATATACATTAGGTCAAAATAACCAGCTATATTCTCTTTTTCCATTTGCCAAGTTTAAGGATTTAATCTCTTTTAAATGTAGACAATATGGCGTTGATTTTAAGACCGTGGATGAATCTTATACAAGCCAAGCATCTTTTCTGGACAATAATCCTATGCCCAAATACGTAACAAGAGAGAAACAAAGTTTCAGTGGTAAGCGAGTAAAACGAGGATTATATAAATCCAAAGATGGAGTAAAAATTAATGCCGATTTGAATGGGGCATTTAATATATTAAGAAAAGGTAATGCTGTAATCAATATTGATTTAGGCGGTAGAGGTATTGCTACACCGAAGAGAATTAATCCTCTTAAAGATTAGCACAGCTTCTCATACTTCAAAGGTTCGGCTGTATATACTACAGTCGAGCCAATTTTAAAATTAAATGAAAGGATTGATACTTATGCTTACAAAAAAAGAAGTAGCATTAATTGATGAGTATATTAAAGAAATATTATCCCCTAAAGAGAAAGAATTTGAGGAGGTGGATGATTTCATTTTTGTGTGCTCTCTTGACATTAATACTCTGGTTGAGTTTGAAAGACTAGCTAATTTCTATATAAAAAAATTAACTGAAACCATAAATAATGAATTTTTGAAATATAAAGGAGTTACTTTGTCTATGATAGCGGCCCAAGAGAGATTATGTCAGTTAAAGATACTATTCAATAAGTTAGATGGTAGAGATAGTATTCATGAAACGGCTATGCTTTGTATTGCAAGCTCACTTGATTTATATCATTGGGAAAGTCAAAAAAATAATTATATTAAAGCAAGCTAGAACACTTTATTTTTATATTTTCAATCTGCTATTAATATTATATTAATATACCTACAGCAGAAAGGAGGAATCCCAAATGACAGAGGATGAGCTTAAATTTCTTGATGAAATCCATGATGAAACTTCAGAACAGGATTTTGAAGCTTGGATTGAATCTATGGAGCAATCTTTTGCAGATGGAGAATTCTCTTCCTTCTGCAAATAATCCTTAGTTCCATATTGACAATCCTAATTAAAACTTAAAATGCCCTTGGCAGGAATTAAACTGGTCGGAATAAACAATGGTAAAAACACTACTCCCATACTTTTGGGAGTTTTTTTTATGCCCTCGAACAGTTTCATCAGGGGGTAGAACGCTTGAAAGCTTTCATTTTTATAAAAAAACAGTATCTTCCTAGAAATAAGAATTTTAAGGAGGATACAAACATGACAATACTATACGGCAAGAAAAACAAAAAAACGAGAGAGGAAATTGAGCAA
>DUUN01000471.1 GCA_012841535.1 Gallicola sp.
GAAATAAATATATTTTATATCTTAATAAAATAAGTAATAGAATTCATAATGATATTACAAATAATAAAGAGTGTTTAAATATTAAATACGATGAGATATACTTAAAGGATGGTCTTAAAAATTTAGAAGAAACTCTTTATATTGAAACTATGGAAAAAATCGATAAGGATATGGAAATAGGATTTACTACAGTAGGCTGTCATAGAGATGATATTTTAATAGAAATAGATAGTAAAAATAGTAAAACCTATGCTTCTCAGGGCCAACAAAGAACAATTATACTAAGTCTAAAAATAGCTCAAATAGAACTATATAAAAAACTAAAAAATATTAAGCCAGTTATTTTATTAGACGACGTATTTTCAGAGTTAGATTATTCAAGAATAAAATATTTACTCAAGGTTGTTGAAGACTACCAATCGATTATTACTTCAACTAATTTTGATTTTAAAAATATAATGGAAAATAAAAGTTACAGATCCTTTATTTTAGAAGATGAAAAAATAAGAATAAAGGATAATTACTAAGAAAGGGAATGAATAGATGAGTCAAAAAAGACATTATTCTGCCAGTGATATAAAGGTACTTGAAGGCTTAGAACCAGTAAGGTTAAGGCCAGGTATGTATATTGGATCTACAAGTAGTAAAGGACTACACCATTTAGTGTATGAAGTTGTAGATAACAGTATAGATGAGGCATTGGCAGGAGTAGCAGATACAATAGAAGTAATAATTTATGAAGACGGCTCAATTTCTGTTAGAGATAATGGTTCGGGAATACCAGTAGAAAAACATCCACAAACTGGAAAATCTACCTTGGAGACAGTTTTAACAATTCTTCATGCC
The DNA here is from genome assembly GCA_012841535.1 of Gallicola sp. Taxonomy (GTDB): domain Bacteria; phylum Bacillota; class Clostridia; order Tissierellales; family Peptoniphilaceae; genus Miniphocaeibacter. Next base: position 847 of record DUUN01000471.1, read on the forward strand.
GGTGGTAAATTTAACAATGACGCCTATAAGGTGTCAGGAGGTTTACACGGTGTAGGGGTTTCAGTTGTAAATGCTCTTTCAGAATGGTTAATAGCAACGGTTCATAGAGATGGTTATGAATTTACTCAAGAATTTTCTAGAGGAAATGTAGTAACTGAATTACAAAAGGGAAAAAAAGTTTCAGATACTGGTACAGAAATAAAATTTAAACCGGATTTTGAAATATTTGAAACCTTAGATTTTGAAAAAGATATTTTACTTACAAGATTTAGAGAGATGGCCTTTTTAAATAAGGGTATAAAACTTACTTTAGAAGATAAAAGAGATGGTACAAAGGTGGAATTCCACTATGAAGGTGGTATTAAATCCTTTGTAGAGTATTTAAATAGAAATAAAAATCCATTACATTCCGATGTAATTTATATAGATGGGGAAAGAGAAGGAAGTTACGTAGAAATTGCCTTACAATATACCGATAGTTATTCAGAAAATGTACTTTCCTTTGCTAATAATATTCACACTTCAGAAGGTGGTACACATTTAGTTGGTTTTAGAACTGCTTTAACGAGAACTATTAATGATTATGGTAGAAAATATAATTTAATTAAAGAAAAAGACGATAATTTACAAGGTGAAGATGCTAGAGAAGGACTAACGGCAATTATATCTATAAAATTATCAGAACCTCAATTTGAGGGACAAACAAAGGCTAAATTAGGTAATAGTGAAAGTAGAGGAGTTGTTGAATCTGCTTTAGGTGAAGGATTTTCTACATTCCTAGAAGAAAATCCAAAAGTAGCTAAAATAATTATTGAAAAGGCTCAAAGTTCAGCAAGGGCTAGAGAGGCTGCAAGAAAAGCAAGGGATTTAACAAGAAAAAGATCTATTTTAGATAATACTCCCTTACCTGGTAAATTAGCTGATTGTATAGAAACAGATATAGGAATTAACGAAATATTCATAGTCGAAGGGGATTCAGCCGGCGGTTCTGCTAAAGGTGGTAGAGATAGTAATTTCCAAGCTATACTTCCTCTTAGAGGTAAGATTCTAAATGTTGAAAAAGCAAGATTGGACAGGGCTTTAAGTTCTGATGAAATAAAAAATATGATAACGGCTTTTGGAACTGGAATTGGTTCTGAATTTAATATAGATAATTTAAGATATGGAAAAATTATAATAATGACCGATGCTGACGTTGACGGTGCCCATATTAGGACCTTATTATTAACATTTTTCTTTAGATATATGAGGGAATTAATTGAAAAGGGGCATATCTATATTGCTCAACCTCCATTATATGGAATATTAAAAGGAACTAAGGTAGTTAGGTATTGCTATGATGATATAGAACTTGAAAAATCCTTAGATGAATTAGGAAGAGGTAGCAATTTAAAAGTCCAACGATACAAGGGTCTTGGAGAGATGAATGCAGAACAATTATGGGCAACTACCATGGACCCAGATAATAGGGTTCTATTAAAAGTTACCTTAGATCAGGATGAAATGGTTGAAATAGATGAAACCTTTAATATTTTAATGGGTGATAAGGTAGAACCGAGACGTGAATTTATAGAAGAAAATGCAATTTATGCAAAGAATATTGATGCTTAGGAGGTTTGGATATGTCAGATGAAATTTTAGAACACAGTAATATACTTGATGCGGATATCAAGAAAGAAATGAAAGACTCATATCTAGATTATTCCATGAGCGTTATAGTATCTCGTGCCTTACCAGATGTAAGAGATGGTTTAAAACCTGTTCATAGAAGAATTATTTATGGTATGCAGGAACAAGGCTTATTCCCAGACAGAGGGTTTAGTAAGTCAGCAAGACTAGTAGGGGATGTAATGGGTAAATTCCACCCTCATGGTGATTCAGCTATTTATGATGCTGTTGTTAGACTTGCTCAAGACTTTAATATGAGATATCCACTGGTACAAGGACAAGGTAACTTCGGTTCAATAGATGGTGATGGTGCAGCTGCTCCTAGGTATACAGAACTTAGAATGGCTAAACTATGTTTGGAAATGTTAAGGGATATTAATAAAAATACTGTAGATTTTGAACCTAACTATGATGGTAGGGAAAAAGAACCTGTTGTACTTCCTTCAAGATTTCCAAATTTACTTGTAAATGGCTCATCAGGTATTGCTGTTGGTATGGCTACAAATATGGCACCACATAACCTAAATGAGGTTATAGATGGAATAAATGAATATATAGATAATAGGGATATAAGTATTGAAGAATTATCTCAAATTATAAAAGGACCGGACTTCCCAACAGGTGCCCATATAATGGGAAAAGAAGGTATAAAAAATGCCTATACTACCGGCAGGGGAAAAGTAATATTAAGAGCTGTTGCAGACATAGAAGAACATAAGAACAGAGAAAGAATAATAGTTACAGAAATTCCTTATCAAGTTAATAAGTCCAATTTAATAATAAAAATAGCGGAATTAGTTAAGGATAAAAGAATTGAAGGAATATCTGACTTAAGAGATGAGTCAGGTAGAAAAGGCCTTAGAATTGTTATAGAATTAAAAAGAGATGCAAATGCTCAAATAGTTTTAAATAATCTATATAAATATACGCAGATGCAGGTAACCTTTGGTATTATAAACCTAGCACTAGTTAAAGGTGTTCCAAAGGTATTAAACTTAAAGGAATTAATATCCTATTATGTTGAACATCAAGAAGAAGTTGTAACTAGAAGAACTCAATTTGATTTAGACAAGGCTGAAGCAAGGGCTCATATTGTTGAAGGTCTATTAAAAGCCATAGACAATATTGATGAAATAATTCATATAATAAGAACATCTTATTCAGACGCCTTAGAAAAACTTATGGATAGATTTGAGTTTTCTGAAATTCAAGCCCAAGCTATTTTAGATATGAGACTTAGAAGGTTACAAGGACTTGAAAGAGAAAAACTACAGGATGAATATAATGAATTAATTAAAGAAATAGCTAGATTAAAAGAGATTTTAGCAAATGAAGATCTTCTATTAAATATAATAAAAACAGAATTAAATGAAATTAAAGATAAATTTGGTGATAAAAGAAGAACTAAAATCAAACCTGCTTATAATGAAATTAATTTAGAAGAGTTAATAGAAGAAGAAGATGTATTAATTACCTTAACTAAACATGGTTATGTAAAAAGAATACCTGCAGACTCCTATAAGGTACAAAATAGAGGTGGAAAGGGTGTTATAGGTCTTAATTTAAAAGATGAGGACTTTGTTGATACACTATTTATAACTTCAACCCATAGTACTATTTTATTCTTTACCAACAAGGGTAGAGTTTACAGTCTAAGAGCCTATGAAATACCAGAGGGAAAAAGACAGGCAAGAGGTCAAGCAATAATTAATCTACTTCAAATTTCAAGAGATGAAAAAGTACAAGCAGCAATACCTTTTGAATCTTTTGATAGTAAATCATATTTATTTATGGCTACAAAATACGGTTTAGTTAAAAAAGTAAGATTGGATCTATTTAAAAACTTAAGAAAATCTGGCTTAATAGCCTTAACCTTAAAAGAGGACGATGAGCTAATAGCTGTAAGATCCGTATTAAAAGAAGCTCAAGCCATGATGGTTACAAAAAAAGGATTATCAATAAGATTTAAGGTAGATAATATTAGACCAATAGGAAGAACAGCCCAAGGAGTAATGGGAATTAGATTAAATGATGATGACTATGTAGTTGCCATGGATATTATTGATGACAATAGATATTTATTGGTAGTATCAGAAAATGGTTATGGTAAAAAGACCAATATAGACAAGTATAAGGTACAAAATAGAGGTGGAAAGGGAGTAAAAACCTATAAGATTTCTAAACGTACAGGAGACTTAATTTCTGCTAGATTAGTAAACCTAGAAGATGAAATTATATTAATGTCAGCAAAAGGTGATATAATTAGACTATCTGTAAGACAAGTTTCTACAAAAGGTAGGGATACAATGGGCGTAAAAATAAGAGACGTTCAAAGTGAAGATGATAAAATAGTAGCAGTAACAAAGTATATTGAAGATATTGAAGATTAATTAAACAGGAGGATAGTATGGGATTAAACTATAATATATCAAACAATGTAGACAAATTAGTAATAGATCTAAATGGTGATTTAGACGCATATGCTAGTGATGATTTTAAAAATGAAGTTATTAAAAGTTTAGACACTCCTAAAGATATAATTTTTGATGCTACTGGATTAGATTTTATAGACTCAACTGGTTTAGGTAGTTTAATAAGTATTTACAATAAAATAAAAGAAGAAGAGAAGAGTATAACTATAAAGAATATAAAATCAAATGTTAAAAAAATATTCGAAATAACAGAATTAGATAAAGTTTTTAACATAGTGGAGTAATAAATGGATAAAACTTATAAATTAATAATTGATAATATTTCTGAAAATATATCTTTAGTAAGATTAAATACCTCATTTATAGCAAGTAGAATAGATTTTAATATTGAGGAAATTGAAGATATTACAGTTTCAGTAAGTGAAGCTGTAAACTATCAATTAAATATTTCAAAAAAAACTGAAATTGAATTTTTAATAACTAATGACGAAATACAAATAGATGTAATTAATGAAAATTTATACAAAAAAGAAATAAATGAAAGTTCAGATAAATTTGCAAAAATGATACTCGAAACTTTAATGGATAAAGTTGTATTTGGAGAAAATAAAATACATCTGTCAAAAAAACTTAAGGGTTAGTTATATGAGCAATAATGTTAGACAAACAGAACAACAAGAAATAAAAGATCTGTTTAAAGTATATAGTGAAACTAGGGATAAGGAAACTAGAGATATATTAATTGAAAAAAACTTATATATAGCTGAAATATTGGCAAAGAAATATGTAAATAAAGGAATAGAATACGATGATCTATTACAAGTAGCAAGTATTGGTTTAATCCTTGCAATAGAAAGATACGATATTAGTAAGGGATTTGAATTTTCTAGTTATGCCACACCTACTATAGTAGGTGAAATAAAAAAATATTTTAGAGATAAGGGTTGGGTAATTAGAGTTCCTAGAAGAATTCAAGAATTATCTAAAAAAGTTAACAATGCTAAAACTACACTAAGTCAAAATCTTCAACGTTCTCCAACAATAAAGGATATTGCAGAATATTTAGAAATAACAGAGGAGGAAGTAATAGAGGCTATGGAGGGAAGTAGAGTTTATGCTCCTCAGTCTTTAGATATTTCCTTTGATTCACAAAATGACGATAAGGATGTAAATCTTCAAGATTTAATTGGAGAAGAAGATGATGATTTTGCAAAAATAGAGCTTAAGGATTTTATAGAAAAAACTATGGAAAAATTAAATGAGGTTGAAAGAAAAATATTAATAGACAGGTATTTTGAAAAGAAAACTCAAGTTTCCATAGCAAAAGAACTAAAAATTAGCCAAATGACCGTTTCAAGAATGGAAAAGAAAATAATAGAAAAATTTAGAAAAGAACTTGAAGAAACCAATAGTTAATTTCTTCATATTCAAGGAGATTTTATGAAAAAGAAAATTTTAAGTTTTATTTTAATATTTACCATGTGCATAGGTTTAATTCCTAAAGATACAAAGGCAGACTCTGAAGTATATATCTATAGGATTTCCGGTGGCGATAGATTTGAAACATCTGTAGAAGTAAGTAATGTATCCTATAAAAAATCTGAAAATGCAGTACTTGTAAGTGGTAGAAAACATCCAGACGGTTTAACAGGTGGAGTATTAGCATCTGTTTTAAATGGACCAGTACTACTAACAGAGAAGGATTCAGTACCAACATCAGTAAAAAATGAAATAAATAGACTTGGCGTAAAAAATATATATATTGTAGGTGGAACTAACTCTGTATCTAAAAAGGTTGAAAGTTCATTAAGTGGCTACAATATAAAAAGAATAGATGGTAGTGATAGAACAGAAACTGCAACAAATGTTGCAAATTTCATTAGAACATTAACAGACTATACATCAAATACTAGATATTTTGCCCTAGCTAATGAAAATGAATTTGCAGATGCTCTTGCAGTTGGTGGTTATTTAGCAAATACAAAAATTCCACTGCTTTTAACAGATAATAAAACCCTTAGTACTAATAATAAGAATTTTATAAATAAATATAATATAGGAAGGGCCATAATAGTTGGAGGAACTTCTTCAGTTTCACCAAAACTAATTCCTAATAATGTAAATTATGCAACCTATTCAGGTTCAGATAGATATAAAACATCTTTAGATATAGCCAAAAAGGGATTTAGTAATGTAAAAACCGTTGTAGTTACAAGTGGGGAAGATTTTCCAGATGCATTATCAGCATCTACATTATCAAAATATGTAGATGGACCAATACTATTAACTAATTCAAAAGCCATAGATTCAGACATTGTTAAATATATAAAAAATGGTAATATTACAAGATTAATAGTTGTAGGTGGAAAAAACAAATTACCAGATAAATTACTAGAAGTAATAAATAAAGAACAAATTAGAGGACCGGAAGAAATTGGAGATATAAACGAACCACCTAAAGGTTAAAAATTAAGGGGAATTAAGGAGCCAAGGCTCCTTTTTTTGTTTTTAAAAAATATACAATTAGTTAAGAAAAATCTACAATTAGAATAAAAGGGTATTTTATAAAATAAATGTGCTATTATGAAAATAAGAAAAATATTTTATTTAGGCTAAGTGAAAGTAAAGGAGATAATATTTAATGAAAAAAAACAGAAAAATATTACTCATTATTGGAATTTTTTTAATAGTAATAACAGCATTGATTTTAGTTTATTTTGGAATATTTAAAAATAATAAGTTTAAGGATTTAACCTTTGAAAGTAAAAATATTTATGTTTATAATATTACAGATGAAAAGGAAGTATTAAATATAAATGGGGAGGAAAAAGTAGCTCCAGCTTCTCTTACAAAAATAATGACTGTAATAGCATCTTTAGAAAATATAGATGATTTATCGGCCCTTGCTCCAGTAGATAAGGCAAGTTATCAAGAAATGGTGGCGGTAAATTCTTCAATGGCAGGTTTTTATGGAAAGGAACAAACTACATATAGGGATTTATTATATGGAACAATGTTGGCTTCTGGTGGAGAATGTGCAAATTCATTGGCTATTAATATTTCAAAAACCACTGAAGAGTTCGTAAAATTAATGAATGAAAAGTCTAAGGAAATAGGCTTAAATAATACAAACTTTACAAATCCAGAAGGATTAGATGAAGAAAATAATTATTCTACGGCTAAGGATATTTCAGAATTAATAAAAAATTCATTAAAAAATAGTGAATTTAGGGAAATATTTACTAAGGAAGAATATATTTCAACCTCTACATTAGACCATCCAGAAGGAATAGAAATAAAAAGTACTGTATTAACAGCTCTTTCGGATTATGAACAAAAAGATTTTAAAATTATTGGTGGAAAATCAGGAACAACGGAAAATGCTGGTTTTTGTTGGGCAACTATAGCTGAAAAAAATAATAAGGAATATATATGTGTTGTTATGGGGTCAGAAACAAATGAAGGTAGAATAGAGGATACACTAAAAATCATGGATGAAATCTAATATATAGTAATAATATTAAAAAATAAATTTAATTTAAATATGTTACAATCATAGGAGTATAGGCTCTATTTAATAATATTAGGTAAGGAAATATTGAATATGTTAGATTTTACATTTTTTGGAATTATTGTTTTTGTTATTTTATTTTTAAAAAACATTATAGTATTAATAAAAAACAAAGGAAAAATTTCTGATTTTTTAATAAAAACAACTTTTATTATATATGTTTTAGTAGTAATAAAAATAGTGTTTTTCCCTATTCCATTTCAAAAAGAACTTTTGGAAATATTAAGAGTAGAAAATTTAGAAAATATTAGTAATTTTATTCCATTTAAAAGCATATTTGAAATTTTAAAAACCGGAACCTGGTATAATATAAAATTACAAATAGGAGGAAATCTAATATTACTACTTCCCTTAGGAATATATTTACCATTTCTATTTAATAAAAAAAATAGTTTAAAAAGGGATTTGGTATTTGGTTTAATAATCGCTATAGATATAGAGTTTATTCAAGGACTAATAGGTTTCTTTATAGGATATAATTATAGAGTGGTCGATATTGATGATGTAATATTGAATTTTATAGGCTACACAGTAGGATATTTATTATCTAAGTATGTACTTTATCCAATTTACAAAAAAATATTTACAAAAAATCCTAGGTTATCTTAACCTAGGATTTTTTAATCTTCTTAAAAAACATAGTCTGGTCCATGAGGAATAATTCTAACAGGCATGCCAACAGCAGTGCTATTAGCAGGAATATCTTGTAAGACCAAGGCACCTGCACCTATTTTACTATGGCTACCTATTGTTACATCACCTAAAATAGTTGCTCCAGTTCCTATTAAAACATCATTTTCTACTGTAGGATGCCTTTTTCTATTTTTAACCTTTCCTGTACCACCTAAAGTAACTCCGTGGTATATGGTAACTCTGTCTCCAACAATGGCAGTTTCACCAATAACAACACCTGTTCCATGGTCTATAAAGACATTGTCGCCAATTGTAGCACCAGGATGTATTTCTATACCGGTTTTATGTCTTGAACGTTGAGAAATCCATCTAGCTAATGTTGTATGTCCTTTATTATAGAAAAATTTAGCCCAACGATGGGACATAATTGCCCTTAGGGAAGGATATAAAAACATAGCTTCAAAAAGACTTTTACAGGCAGGGTCATTTTTTAATATATATTTTGCTTCAAATATTCTTTTTTTAAAAAAATTCATTTTAATTACCTTTCTTAAAGCAATAGATTAATGCTTTCACATAAATTTTTATTTGTATAAAATTATAACACAAATAAAGTTTTTTTAAAACACAGCTATTATAAATTAAGCTGTTAATTGTATAATATTTAAAAAGAATTATTAAAATATGTTATAATTTATTTAAATATACAATAAAAGGAGGAAGGTATGAGAAAAGAAAATATTAAGATTTTTATAGGTGGTTTTATTATTGGTATTATTGGAATTCTATTAATGTATCTTGGTAATCCGGATAATATGGGAATATGTATAGCTTGTTTTTGGAGGGATATAGCAGGGGCTTTAGGCTTACATAGGGCAGAAGTTGTTCAATATATAAGACCGGAAATAATTGGAATAATAGGTGGGGCATTTATTTCATCAATAATATCAAAGGATTTTAAAGGCAGAGGTGGTTCAAATCCTGCTATAAGATTTGTACTAGGTGTATTTATGTCCATAGGTGCCTTGGTATTCTTAGGATGTCCTTTAAGAATGATATTTAGAATTGCAGCTGGTGATTTAAATGCAGTTATTGGACTTTTAGGATTTATTTTTGGAGTTTTAATAGGAATATTTTTCTTAAAAAGAGGATATAGCCTTGGTAAATCAGTAAAGGAATCTAAGCTTGTAGGAATGATTATTCCGGCTTTAGGCGTAATATTGTTAATTTTCTTATTGATTAAACCTGCATTTATATTTTTCTCAAAAGAAGGCCCAGGCTCAATGCATGCAAAAATAATATATTCCTTAATTGGTGGTTTAATAGTAGGAGTAATATTACAAAGAACAAGAATTTGTACAGGTGGAGCTTTTAGAGATGTATTTTTAATAAAGGATATGCATTTTCTTTGGGGAATAATAGGAATTTTTGTAGCAGCTTTATTAGGAAGTTTAATATTAACAAAAGGTCATTTAAATATTGGATTTGAAAATCAACCAGTAGCTCATAATAATACCTTATGGAACTTTTTAGGAATGACTTTAGTAGGCTTAATAGCAGTCCTACTTGGTGGTTGTCCAATTAGGCAAACTGTACTTTCATCAGAAGGTGATGGAGATGCTACAGTAACAATATTTGGTATTATTTTAGGCTCTGCTATTGCTCATAATTTTGGATTGGCATCCAGTGCTGAAGGAGCAACAGCTAATGGTAAAATTGCAGTACTAATCTGTTTAGTATTAACGATAATTATAGCTTATACTATGACTAATTTTTCCAACAAGGAGGGATAATATGGCAAAAATAGAAGTAGATGCAAGAGGACTTTCCTGTCCAGAACCGGTTATATTAACTATGAATGCAGTAAAGGGAAATACAGATGAAATAGAAGTAAAGGTAGACACAAATATAGCTAAGGAAAATGTTACTAGATTTTTAAAGGGAAAGAAGTTCAAGGTGGAAATTGAAGAAAATAAGGGTGAATTTTCTATAAAAGGTAAAAAATAATGATGGAAAAAAGTATATTTACTTTTCATACTATAAGTCAAGTATTAAAGTTTGAAAAATTACTTAAAAAAAATAAGATAGAGGTACAATTAAGACCTGTACCAAGAAAAATTAGTTCTTCCTGTGGTAATTGTGCCTATGTAAATTCGGAAGATGTTGAAATAATTAAAAATTTATCTAGGGAAAACAAAATAGAATTTGAAAATATATATAGGGAAGAAGATATAAAATAAAAAGTCGGAAAATTCCGACTTTTTTCTTATCTATTTAAAAAACACATTGTAGGCTTTACAGGTCATAAATGCATCGGCCTTACTTAGTAATTCTATAGGGGCATGCATTGAAAGCATTCCTGTTCCCATATCTACAACTTCTGCACCATAGCCAGCTAAAATATAAGCTATAGTACCACCACCGCCTTGATCAACTTTTCCAAGTTCACCAGTTTGCCAAATTACATTTTCCTTATTAAATAAGTCTCTTAATTCAGCAATAAACTCTGCATTAGCGTCATTACAGCCACCTTTTCCACGAGAACCTGTATATTTTGCCATAGTAACTCCATGTCCAAGTAGGGAAGCATTATTTTTTTCTAATACTTCTGGGAAATTTGGATCATAAGCAACTGTAACATCAGCAGAAAGAACTTTAGAATTAGCCATAGCTCTTCTTACTAAAATATCGGAATAATCATCTCTTTGGTTAGATAATATTTCAGCTACCATATTTTCTAAGAAAATCGCACCCATGGAAGTATTTCCAACAGAGCCAATTTCCTCCTTGTCTACAAATAAGGCTACAGCAGTTCTATTAGGTGAAGCTGTATTTAAAATAGCTTCTAATGCAGCATAGGAGCAAACTCTATCGTCATGGCCATGAGCTGCTATCATTGCTCTATCGAAACCAACATCCCTTGCTTTTGATGCAGGAACTATTTCTAACTCTGCAACTAGAAAATCCTCTTCTACTATTCCATATTTTTTATTTAAATATTTTAATAGATTATCTTTAATAGGACTTTTAGCATCTTTTTCAGGGAATTTTGAATTATGGGCAACTACTACATTAAGTTGTTCTCCAGTAATTCCTTCAGATAGTGTTTTTTTCATTTGATCCGCTGATAGATGAATTAGTAAGTCATTTATATAAAATACTGGATCGTTTTCTTCATCACCAATCCTAATATCTATTTTTTTACCTTCCTTGGTGAATATTACTCCATGTAGAGCTAGAGGTATAGTAGTCCATTGATATTTTTTAACGCCACCATAGTAATGAGTTTTAAATAAAGCTAAGTCACCGTCTTCATAAAGAGGATTTTGCTTTAAATCAAGTCTTGGTACATCAATATGGGCTCCAACAATATTCATACCTTCAGATAAATCATCTCCAACAATCATCATTACAACTGATTTATCCTTATTATTTAAATAGATTTTATCGCCTTTTTTTATCTTGTTTTTTAAAGCTTCTTCAAGGCTAATATATCCATTTTCTTTGGCTTGTCTTATTATTTCAGAACAAGCTTCCCTTTCGGTTTTAGAACTGTCTAAAAATGATTTATATCTTTCACCGTAATCGTATATTTGGTCTAATTCCTCTTGATTTGAAATTTGCCAAATATTCTTTTTTTCATATTTTAAATCCATTTTATCACCTCTACTATATTATAGCTTATTGGAAAAATAATAATATAGTAATTGTAAAAAAATACATTTATTTTAACAATCTTTAATAAATTACTTGATTAATTTTAAAATATCCGTAGGTTTATTAAAAGAATGGTCTGGATTTTTAAAGGCGTTAGGTGTTGGAGTACCCCATTTTGCTAAACCAAAAGCTATACCGGCAGATTTTGCAGATTTCATATCATAAACAGAGTCACCAATGTAAATTGTTCTGTCTCTAGTAATCTTTAAATTATCCATAGCCTTTAAAATAGGGTCAGGATTTGGCTTGTGTAACCTTGTATCAGATGCAGTAACAATGCAGGTAAAGTATTTATCTATATTAAATGGACTAAATTCATTTTTCATCTCTTCGTCATTTTTTGATGTAATTATTCCTAAATTAACTTGCTTATTATATAAGTTTTTCAAAACATATTCCATATTATCAAATAATTTCATCTTATTTTGATTTAAGGATATTGTATAGGACCATTTATTAAGAATATAGTCTAATTTATCCTTAGGAATATTTAATTTTTCTAAAGAATATTTACCAGGAATTCCTAGAACAAAAAGTAAATCATCATAGGATTTTTGTATGTTTAATTCTTCCCTTAAAACCTTCTGTAAAGAATATATAATTGGCTTTTCAGTATCAATTAAAGTACCATCTACATCAAATAATATATTTTTATACATAATATTCTCCTTTCATATATAATTATATCATTAGAATATTATAAAATATTTAAATTTAGAAAGTGAGCAGGATATGAAAATATATACTTGTTTAATCAGGGCTATAAATGTAGGTGGTAAAAATAAAATAGAAA
>DUUN01000779.1 GCA_012841535.1 Gallicola sp.
GTAAAAAGATTTGATTTATTATATATAGCTTATATTATTTTCTCTATCTTATCGAGTATTTTTACAGAAAGTTTTGATTTATTTTTTGGTTCAATATTAATGATGGTTTTATTTATAAGTTTTAGATTATTTTTTGAGAAAAATAATATCTATCACACACTTTATACAATTTGTATAGCATTTACAATAGTAAACTTAATATCTATAGCGATTGTACCAATAAAACTAATTTCTTATTCAGGGATATATGATAATCCAAATTCATTAGGAACGACTTCAGTGACTTTATTCACATCACTCCTAATAATAATATATATGAATATAGAATCTGGAACAAACATAAAAAAACGAATATATTTAATGTTGATTTTTTCTATATTTATGGTAATAATTTCAAGTAGTAGGACAAGTTTTAATGTACTACTAATGGAGATAGTTCTGATTATATTATTTTTATTAATAGAAAAACGAATTAAGATTAAGTATACAATGATAGTATCAATAATAACTATACTTATAATAATTTTACTAAAAGATGTTATTTATGATTCAATAATTTCTAAATATATTTTTAAATCAGAAAACTTGCTAGACGGAAGATTTGAAGTGTGGAGTATGACAATCAAAGAACTTAAATTGTTTGGACATGGACGAGACTATTTTATAAATCTAGGATTAGGAGCACATAGCACATATATATCAATAATGGGACAATATGGACTATTGTCATTTATATTTTTCACGTTATTTTTTATTGATATATTAATTAAAACTAGGATTTCAAATCCCTTTAAAAGGTCATATATTGTATGGGCGTCATCATCTTTATTTCTAATATTATCATTTGCAGAAGGAATGATAAATTCTCCAGCAATGATGATAGCATTATATGTTTTTTTCGCTAATAATAATTTTAGTCTTGTAGGACTAAAAATTAAAGAAAAGGATTTGAACTTACTTAAAACAGAGAGGATAACAATATAAATGAAACAAACACATAATCAAATATCATATGATTACTTATATGTACTTAGACCAGACATAACAGATTTACCACCTGTTATGTCTCAACTAGAGGTATTGTCAAAAAAAAAGAGAGTTAAATTAATTTGCTATTTTTTATCAGAATCAAGTAAACAATGGTTAAACCAGAGGGGAATTGATTATGAGTACTTTGGAAAAGAAAATATACATACATCAAATAAAATCAAGAAAATTATTAGATATTTGAAATATAAAAATTGGTTGAAATTTTTTTTAAAACAATCTAACTATGATAAATTATGGGTAGGATCTCTAGAATCGTTGATAGCTATAGGTAAAAGTGTATTAAAGAAAGAATTTATACTAAATGTTTATGAAATACCTGAAACAACAGGAATAAAAGGTTATTTATCAAATAAGTATGGCAAAAAGGCAAAAACCATAATTGTGCCAGAGTATAACAGGTCACACATAATAAGATATATGTGGAAACTTAAAAAAACTCCAATTGTTATAGAGAATAAACCATTATATTTACCAAATAATGATCACGTAATTAAAAACACTTTACTAGATAAATATATAAGTGATGGTTATAAAATTATATTATATCAAGGTATATTTAACCCAGAGAGAGACTTAAAACCATTGGCAAAATCTCTTCAAATTATAAATGAAAAATATTTATTCCTTTTAATGACACCATTTAATAAAAAGGAAATTGATAAAATAAAAGATATATATCAACATACATTACATATTGGATTTATTCCAGCACCTAATCATTTGTCAGTAACAAAAATAGCTCATATAGGAATAGCTAC
>DUUN01000324.1 GCA_012841535.1 Gallicola sp.
AATATCTTTTTAATTTTTTATTACATTTTATTTATATATAACAAAGGAGGAATACAATGGATTATATGTTTAAAAATAGTTTTAATTTGATTGGTAATATTTCTAGTATTAATGAAATTAAAGTTCAATCAAATGGTAAAAAATACAGATATTTTGGCATTGCTCAAAATAGTAAATATAAAAATAAAAATGGTGAAGATGTTACAAATACATCTTTTTTTAATATCAAAATATATGAAAATGACTTTGAAAAATTTGAACCACTATTAGAAATCGGAAAATATGTATATGTACAAGGATTTTTAAATAATTATCAAGATGAAAATAATAAATGTAAAGAAGTTAAAATTGGTAAAGATATTAGAGATTTATCTAAAGGACATAAAATACCAGATCATATAAAAGAGTTATTAGATGAACTTGAAGACTATAACTGGTTAGAAGATTCTGATAGTGAAATGGAAATCTAAATGAGATATTTAGATTTTTTTAATGATATTAACAAAAGATGGGCATCTTTAAAAGAAATAAAAAAGATATGCACTTGTGATGATGAAGAAGCATATCAAATTTTAATGGAATTAGAATGGAAAGCTAGAGAAAGAGGTATGAAATTACCTAATAGAAAAGATTCTATTTATGTTCCTATGTGTTTATTTTTAGATTATTTAGGAAAAGAGAGAGTTAATAGAATAGTAAAATATCACAATGCAATTTGTGAGTTTTATTCATGATTGAAAGGAGGTGATTGAAAAATTGCAAAGGAATATAAGGGTGTTGGTTGTTGAACCATATACTGAACCTAGAGAAGAAATTATTCCAAATCGTTTAAGTGATAAGCAAAAATTAGTTGGAGGTTTAATTGAATATGCCTATTTAAATAATGATGATGAAGTTGCTATCATTTGTAATGAAGACGGTAAAAATCTAGGTTTACCATTAAACAGAGATATTGGTTATGACATTATTTCTGGAACTTTTTTAATTGTTGGAGATAATGATTCTGGAGAAGATAGATCATTAACAGATGAACAAGTTAATTATTATAAAGAATTCTTTGGTAAAGAATCTTTTATTGAAAATGATTTAAAAAATGAAATTGATTTATAAAAGAAAGGGGTTATTTTTTATGTTGAATCAAACAGTAATAGTAGGGAGATTAGCTAGAAATCCAGAAGTAACAAAATTAGAAGATGGAAAGCGAGTATCAAATATAACACTTGCAGTTCCTAGAAGTTACAAAAATGAAAAAGGAGAATATGAAACTGATTTCATAACTTGTGAATTATGGAATGGAGTTGCCATAAATACAGCAGAATATTGTAAACAAGGTGATATTCTTGGCGTTAAAGGAAGAATTAAAACTGATTCTTATGAAAACGAATCTGGAGAAAAAGTCTACAAGACATCAATAGTTGCTGAAAAAGTAACTTTCTTATCATCAAAATATAAAGAATCTGAAACTGATAACGACATGGAAGTTTAGTATATGAAATTTGAGCAAAATAAAAGAGTTAGCTGTAACTAACTCAGTGTTATTTTTACAATACAAAAGTAAAGTAAAATGGTTCAATAACAAAATCATTATAGCACATATTTTGCTCTTTTTCTAATTTTTTAAAAAGGGGAGGAAGAATATGTTGAATTATTTACAATTACTTGCAATTAATCATCTTGAAGGTGGAAACTATGATGTTAATTCTATATTAAAAGCAATAAAGACATTAACAAATTGGTGTTTATCAATTGGAATTGCAGCTGCGGGTGTTTCACTTGTAGTTGGATTTATTTTATATGCAGTTGCTGATGTAGATCAAAAAGCAAGAGTAAAACAAAGAATTATTCAAACAATGCTTGGAATTGCAGGTATAATTTTAGCAATTTCTCTTGTTAATTTAATAATTGATTTATTTTAAGAGAGGTGAAGTTAAGTGTTAAAAAAAGCACTAGATTTATTAAGAATACTTGGTTGGAGTGTTATGGATTTCATCTATTCTCTAATAGATTCATTATTTGATATTTTAAAAGAAATAAATGCTTTAGATATTGTTAATTCAGTATCTAATGAAAGTATGTTTACAAAATTTTATACGGGCATTATGGCGATAGCAATTGCTGTTTTAGGATTATTTGCAGTTTATAATTTTGTAAAAAAGGTAATTGATCCTGATATTGAGATAACTGCTCAACAAATTATTAAAGATATTATTAAATGTGGAGCATTAATAATTATGTCCACTTTTTTATTTGTACAGTCCTCAAATTTATCGATTAAATTATCAGGATATACTGCAAGTATTTTTACTGTAAATGGTAATTCTATAGGAGATAATATGTTAACGCAATATGTAACATATACAGATGCCTATAAAGTATCAGATGAGTTCAAAAATGAAAATATAGGTACTTATATTAGCAATAATACATTTACAAATAAAAAAATGTATAACGATAAATTTGTTACAAATGCAAAATGGATATTACCAGATGAAAAAGAATATAAATATTCTATTAATTGGATAATGGGAATTATTGTTGGAGGTTTCTTTTTATATGCATTATTTTTTAGTGGAATGATGTTAGCAAGAAGACAAATAGAATTTTTATTCTTATTTGTTATATCACCAATACTTTTTGCAACATCAGTAGGAAATAAACAAAGAAGAGGTGCCTTATATGAACAATTAGTTTCTTTAATATTACAAGGTGCTGTTGTTATGTTAATTATAGGATTAACAGCTATACTTATGAAATCTATTCAAGGCACAACATTTTTTGCCAATTCGGCATTTAAAGATGTTGTTATTAAATCTATTTTATATATTGGTTGTGGTACCTTCTTATTGACAGGTTCTCAAGTTGTAAATAAATTTATTGGAAGCAATATTTCAGCAAGTTCAGCAAGAGAACAAATGATGTCTATGATGGGATTTTCGAATGGTATAAAAACTGGTGCAGTTGCTACAGGATTAGGTGCTATGGGAGTTTCAAAATTTGGAACTGGTGTTGCTTCATCTATAGTTGGTAGAGTTGGAGGAAATAAACTAGTTGATAATATTGGTAAAGCTGTAACAAATTATGGAAATAAAATAAGTGATGGAAGAAAAGAATCTAGTCCAATAAGTAAAATAGGAAATACTATTAGTAAATTTGGTACAGGAATTAGTTCTAAAACACCATCAAATATAGGAAAAAGTTTAAGAACTAGTGGAATTAATAATGTATCTGACGCAATTAGTACAATGAGTCCAACTAGAAATATGTATCGTAGAAGATATAATGGATCAAGGAGGATATAATGTATATTACAGTAAAAAGTTTGAAAAAGACTTTAGGTAAGTATATAGAATTAACAGATTTATATATTGGATTACCAAGTCTAATTATTTTTATAATATTATTTTCAATCCCAACAACTAGATTAATATCATTGTTTTTTATAACAATAGTTTTATTTCTTATGATTCCTATAAATCTATCTAAGAAAAATAGAATGTACAAAGTTATGTATTTAGTGTTTAAATTTATATTTAAGAATAAAGAATATATCTATTTTAGGGAAGGCAAGGTGAATGATATTGGAGAAAAAAACAAACGAAGAAAAGGCATTAAATTCAATTAATAAAAAAAGAAATAAGAAAGAATCAAAATATTTCATAAAGAAAAGAATGAAAAAAAGAATAAAAAATTCTCAAGTAGTATGTAATGTTAAATATGTTGATGATGATGGTTTAATTAAGCTTAAAACTGGAGAAGTTTGTTCTTTAATTGAAATTGGTGCAATAGATTTATCATTAACAAGTAATCAAGAAAAAAACAATTTCTTTTTTGCATTAAAATCTTTATATCAGATAAGAGGGTTAAATTTAAAATGTTATAAAGTAGATGATAAAATCAATTTAAATAGTAATAAAGTAAATTTAGAAAATAAAATAGCTAAATTTGAGGATAGTGATATAAAAAAATCATTATTGGAAGAAAGTAAAAAT
>DUUN01000553.1 GCA_012841535.1 Gallicola sp.
AATTCAAGGTCATTTCTAAGAAATATAAAGATTTGCAATCATATCGAAATTATACATTAGCTTTAAAAAATAAAAATTTTATTGAATTACTCCATGAGCTCAATTTTTTGAACATTGAGTTGACATTTAGAGCAATCATTCGTAAAATTCAAGCAATATTTGGTATTGTTAATGTTAGCTATTTTGAAATGATGAAACTTGTTTTTAGAAGATTGTACATTCAATTAAAAGGGCTAATAAGATCACATTTTTTGCGTCTTTGTGGTTTAAAGATTGGCAAGAATACACGAATATTTGGTAAAACAATTATAAAAGGCAATCGTAAAAATATTATTATAGGAAATCAGGTAAGCATTCTTGGTAATATACAACTCATTACTGAATATAGCCGGAGTAGAGAACTGATACAAATTGGAGATAATACGATTATTGACAACGATACCATACTATTTTCTCATGGTGGGCAATTAATTATAGGGAGCGATTGTTTTATTGGATCATCGGTACGTATACAGGCGAAGGGAGGAGTATATATAGGCAATGATACGATGATTGCAGCAAATACTTCAATTTTCGCTTCTAATCATATAACAGATAGAAATGATGTGCCATACAAAAAACAAGGTGAAAAATTTATCGGAATATCTATTGGTCAAAACTGTTGGATTGGTTCTAATGTTGTAATATTAGATGGAGCAGATATTGGCGACAGTTGTATTATTGGTGCTAATTGTATCATTAAAGGACAATATCCCTCAAATTCAAAAATCGTAGCAAAAGAGATAATTGGAAAACCCTACAATGAATCAGAAAAGCGGGAATAATATATAGAGATTTCCAAAATTATTTGGAATGGAGTTGCTATGTACCCAAAAGTAAGCATCATAATCCTGAATTGGAATGGTAAAGGAGACACCATCGAGTGCCTCGAATCCTTGAAACACGTTACCTACCCAAACTATGAGATACTAGTGGTGGATAACGGATCTACGGATGATTCAGTGAAATGTTTCAGGGAACAATTTCTAGAGATTGAAATCATTGAGAATGAAAAAAATCTAGGGTTTGCGGAAGGAAATAATGTAGGAATAAGGAGAGCGATAGATAAAGCGGATTATGTGTTGCTATTGAATAATGATACTGTGGTGGATCCGGAATTCTTGGGAGAACTTGTAAATGTTTCGGAGAGGGATCCAAAAATTGGAATTGCGGGACCTAAGATATACTATTATGAATATAAAGGAAACAAAAATATAGTTTGGTCAAGAGGTGGGAAAATTAATTGGTGGTTTCCTTTACATTACCATAGTGGATTTCGAAATGTAGGTAATGATATTGAAAAAGATAAAATTCAAAATGTGGATTATATCCCGGGTACATGTATTTTAATTAAAACTGAAATTCTTGAATATATAACCCTTCCTACGGACTATTTTATGCAATATGAAGATTTAGATTTTTGTCAACAAGTAATGAAAATGAACTATTCTTGTGTATATGTACCTACTTCAAAAATTTGGCATAAAATATCAGCATCTTATAAAAAACCAAAATTAAAGTGTTTTCAAATGAAAATGAGTTTTAGAAATAGTATAATATTTTATAATAAATTCGTTTCAAAACAAAGGTTTGTAATTATCGTTCTAGGATTGATTTTAATAAAATTACCAATCATTGTATCATATCAAATATTCAAGGCAAAAAATAGATCTGCATTAAATTGTGCGTTGGAAGGCATGAAAGAAGGAGTTATGGCAGTTATGAAAAAATAAGTTACCTCCAAGAATTGGAGGCACCAGAATCATAAATTTTAGATTTATTCTGAGACAAATAATTGTGAAAGCAGGAGTTATAATATACATCGGATTTAACTCCTTCATTTTCTACATATAAACTTAATTTATTGTATGTTAATTCATTGCTTGTTACTAGTATGTAAGAATCGCTTGTTATGTTAGTTGAATTTGAATCAAATTGCCCAACATAACCAAAACCAAATAAACTCATTAACAATAAGTAACCACTGTCTGCACTTCCATAATATGTAGCATTATAAGTATTTTTTTTAAGCCAGAATGCACCAGGTAAGTCATCTTCATAAACTCTAGGATAAGTAATTGAAGGTGTGGTTTTATTCAAAGCATAATTAATTGGGGCATCATCATGGAGAATTTCAGACACAAATCCCATATTAAATAATAAAAATACACATAAAAACATCGAAATTAAAATTGATACATTTTTAATGTTCATTTTCTTTAATAACCACTCCATTCCAAATATTCCAAATGGAGCTAAGAAAATCAACATCATTTGATATAGTCTCCAAAAATTTAGCCTCTGAGAAAATGTTGGAATAGCTACACTTAAAAATACAATAAATAGAGCAAACCCAGTGAGAATAAAAAAATCTTCAGCGTATTGTACATCATGATGCCCGACTATATAACGAGTATATTTAGTTTGCAATACATTTAGATATCCGATTACGATTGAAGCCAGAACTAAGATCTGTAACCATTTGACAAGTACCCTGACGAAGCTTAATTCATTTCTAGTGGCTAACATTAAAGTATCTCGCGTATCAGGCTGAAGAAAATCATTAAAGACTGATGTATATATGCTATCACTGATTCGAACAATACAACTGAATAATGATCCATTTGAAGTGTACAAATACCAAGATAAGAGAAAAACAGAGAAAACTATAATATAAGTGGAAGTAAAATTTGTGGGAACGTTTTTGCGCTTTAAAAAATATAGAAGTATAGACATCAGCCCAAGAACGAATAAATATAAGTATGACAAACCATAATGAGAAACAACAATACAAAAAGTGAATATTAATAAAATAAATCTGTTTTTCATAGACCGTGATTCAAAATGCACTATTAAAAATAATGATAAAACGAAGAATAACTCGGCAATCTGTACTCTACCATGACTCGGCATATTATAATAAAAAATAGGTATAAACATAAAGAGGATAGAAGCTAAATATGAGAATTCTAAGCTATATTTTTCTTTGTATATGTAAAATAAAATAACAGGAACCGCTGAGAAGATAAGAGGTAGAATTATTTTGAATACAGATATTAAATCAACATTCAAAATTAATGATAATATTGGTAAAAATATGACCATGTTTATCATTGAGTTGACATTAGTAAATTCTTCAATATCCCAGTAATGATTTATTAAAACATTATTTGAATAAAAATATTCAGTGTGGATATCCGATCCATTTAGATAAGGACCTACTAGAGAAATATGATATAGAAGCGAAAGTGCGATAATATATAATGTTATTGATAAAATCTTATCATTTAGAAATACATCCTTACTAATAATAAAAGGCAAGATTGATGTAAGGAAAATAAATGCTAGGCTAAGTACATTAGAATGTCCATTATTCGTAAAATATGCACCATATATGCTAAGGTTTATAACCAAAAGGAGGTAGACAAAAAGAATTAATATATAGCCTCTTTCTGTTATAGTTAGGTTTTTATTAATTTTCATGTAATATCACTACTTATACTTTTATTTTCAACAAAAATAGAACTTCCATCACAGTTAATTACTTCTTGTATATTCAAAATTTGTAGCACGGTAGGGAAGATATCTTCAAGAGTAATTTTTTGACGGATATTTTCATATTTTTTAGAGATCAGAAATACAGCCGAGTCCCTGAGATGCCCACCGGGTTGTATAAGATGTGTATGAGATTTAGAGATCAGAGGTACATGAGTTCCCCATCCAACACCGAAATCCTGGTCTAACTCAAACACAATATCTGGATATTTTCCCAAATATGTTCCTTGATATAACTCTTCCCTTTTACACATCCATTTGATCAGATTTTTTCCACTTACTGGATGGCTTACAATTGAAAATTCTCTGATTAATAAGTTTCTAAAGTCTTCATAATCCATCGAAAGATTATTTCTGTTTATTGCTATGCCCCCATAAGAATAGGCCTTTATTCCATTAGGATCAGAAGCACATGCAACTGATTTATTCCAATCTATTGATAACGATGCAGTATATACTTTTTTAGTAATTGGGGCAATCTTTACAAATTTTGCTGTTATGTCTGACAATCCATATTTGACTACAAATTCACTCAAATTATCTTTTAACTTTTCGAAAATATAATATCGATCAGTTTTGTTTTCATTCTTTACCTTAGATTCCAAGTACCCACGTTCTCTCAACATTTCATTGAAGTTAACAAGATTCATTGGGCGCATCCCATGACCATGATCACTAAGTAGAAGTAATGTATCGTTTTCATCCATTTTTTCCATGAAAGATCCCAACATTTTGTCGTAATATTTGTAAAAATCTTCAATGACATTTTGATATTCGTTATTACCAGGATATGTTGGATCATTGTCATCACAGTAATTCCAAAAAACGTGCTGTATAGCATCACCAGCTGAGGAATATATAAAAAACAGATCCCATTCATCTTTACATAACATTTTTAACCCAAGTTCAATTTCATCGAATACAAGTTTTTTACATAGTTCTATATAGTTGTTCATAGTATTTTTCGTAGGTAAAGATCTTACACTGTTCATGTTAGACGAAATATATTCCTTAGAAATTGAACTTGGAAATGATTGAATGGGATAATTTTTATTATTTCCTTTCATGGATCTACAAATCATTGTACCATTAACCTGCCATGCTGGATAAACGGCATGTGGAAAAAGTACACATACTTTTTTTCCAGCTTTACTTGCATAATCCCAAAAAGTAATTCCTTTTAAACGTTTACGAATATCACTTTCAGCGTCAACTAGGGAAGAAGTCGTAGTTAAGTTATCAAAAGGATTTTTAAAAACAACTACTCCATGCTTTGCCGGGTTTAGTCCTGTATAAATAGTAGACCATGCAGTTTCAGAATCATAAGGATATACAGAAGTCAATTTCACATTTGGCACTAATAATTTTAATTTTTTAAAGTTTGGAAGGCTTTCTTCAAACTTTGAAATTAAGTTAGAATCAAGTCCATCAATTCCTATAATTATTAATTTACTCATAAAATCACCGACATATTGAAAATCTTAAATAAATTACAACCCATCTGTATTATTGATTTACCCATAAATTAGTATCAATAGAATTATTTTTATGTTTGATCTAATTGACACTAACGTAAAGAATTTTTTAAGTATTAAGTGTTTAAATTGATTTCTTAATACCAAGTTAGATCTTAAATTCTTGCTAATTTGACTATTTCTTTAAAATAATCTAAGATAAAGTCTTACTTTCAACTTTGTTTTGCACTTTTGTTTGCTTACAGTATGATAAGCAATCTACATATCGTAGCGTATTATAGAACCAATCAAAACTTATTCAATTCTCAGAAAGAGACCAAAGTTAACTTTGCCCTCATAATCAAAGGATTTTTTAAGATAAGTGTGGGATCGGATTGGCTTATTATATTTTACCATGCACGTAAGAATCATATATCACTGGTTATGACATCATTCGACTTATCTTAGTCTACATTGAAGAGAATCTTCATTTAAGAATATGTCTATAGAACCAACTAAGACTTATTTTCAAATTTCCTCAGAAAAC
>DUUN01000227.1 GCA_012841535.1 Gallicola sp.
AATAGAACTACACTAGAATGTAAATAGCATAGAGATAGCTATATTATTAACTGATTATTTAGTTTTAATAGAACTACACTAGAATGTAAATCTATATTTTAATACAGTTTTGAAAACAAAAGAAAAAGTTTTAATAGAACTACACTAGAATGTAAATAAATATTTATATTTTAAATTTTAAATATAAACTTAGTTTTAATAGAACTACACTAGAATGTAAATAAATCGCGTACTATTGTTAAGATTTCTTCCATTTAAGTTTTAATAGAACTACACTAGAATGTAAATCCGCTATTTCTTCAAATCTCTTCCCGTTTATATATGTTTTAATAGAACTACACTAGAATGTAAATTTACCTGCTATTATTACTTTAGCACCTCTATAGAGGAGTTTTAATAGAACTACACTAGAATGTAAATGATGGTAATCTAGGTAATATGTTAGTTGGTAGAACGTTTTAATAGAACTACACTAGAATGTAAATCATGTCTGCAAACATGAAGGACTTTAAGGACGTATGGTGTTTTAATAGAACTACACTAGAATGTAAATTTGTCTGACAAAGGAGCTTGTAAGGGGGGGATCCCCGTTTTAATAGAACTACACTAGAAAGAGTATGGAACATAGTAATGGAATATTTCAATGAAAGTGAGTTTTAATAGAACTACACTAGAAAGAGTATTTTTCAAGTATCAATTGAACTGTAGTAGCATATATAATATTTGTTCTTAAACAAATAAAACCCCAGATTATTTTTAATCTAGGGTTTTTTAATTGAGGTATTTTAATGAATTGTTTGATTTTTGTTTTTTGTTTATTTTGATTATAAGAAATCTTCGGTTGTTAAGATTTCAGTAGCTTTTTCTATATTTTTCTCATTAACCATTACAATAGGACCTGTACATCCCATTCCACTTTCGGCATAGATATTATTTTTCCAAAGTGCTGTTACAGCATCTTCTAAATCCAATATATCAATACCAGCTATAGAACCTGTTACTATTTCTTGTGGAGGAGCTTTCACATCCGCACCGTCCTCTACAACTTTTTTAGCACTTAATGATTCTAAAACTTCTTTAAATTTATGAGAATTTACTTCCTTATATTCCTTTTCAGCAACTGAATTAATATTCCCATTTACTAATTCAAAAGCATATTTTATGGCATTTGCTATTACAGGAGCACCGGATGCTCTTGAAATAATCATTATAGTTCTGTTGTAGCCTTCACCTATGCCGGGACCATATCCGTAGCCTAGGGATTCATAACTACCACCTGTAGTAAATGCAGAGAACATCTTCATTAATATATTTCCTGTTAATGAATCTGTTACACATACATCAGGAACTCCTTGTAATAAGTCATTACCACGTAGTACTGCTCCTCCGTCACTTCTTGCGGATTCACCGTATTCAAATTTATATCCATTTGATTTTAAGTTGTTTAAAGCTTTTTCTACTTGCTTTGCACCATCAACATTTAATATTCCTACTGTTGGATTTTCGCGGCCTAATGCTTTTGCTACAGAAATACCAGCAATGGTATTTCTAACCATTCCTTCAACTCTATTAGTTGAACTAGTACCTGTAGTTGTTGCTATAAGCATTTCTTTACCTACTCCAGGAGTTATTACTCTACCAATTGTAGAAACTCCAATAGGGAAGCTGTAGTGCATTGTAACACAAGCGTCTATATATTTTGAATCTAAAAGTTCTTCCATTTTGTTATGGGCTTCTTCTTCAGTTGATACTTCTATTAATTCAAATTCTGTTTCTACTTTTGGTCCAATAAGAACTATTTCATAGTTAATGGATTTAGCTAAGTTAGCTGCTTCTAGCATATTATCTAGGCCATGTTCACTGCCTAATATAGTTAGACCTATTCTAGGTTTTTTAGCAAAAGAGCCACTTTCTATACCATCAGCTATTTCTAATAAGGCTTCTGCAATAATATTTTTTGACATATTATCACCTCTATTCTTGTAGCATATTTGATGCTAATTCTCTTAAGGACTCACCAATTATTTTCTTAATTTCTTCTTTAGATATACTTTGGTCATCTGATTCTTCTCCAGTGTTTCTTTCACATATGAAGGATACACCGTCAAATAAATTAGTCATTCTACCAAGGAATAAACTACCTTTTCCTACAAACATTACTCTATTTTTATCACCAGTAGTAAGGTCATCTATCATATATCCTACATAAGGTACTCCAGAAGGAATGTGTCCTTGAGTAGGTGCCCAACCTGGTAATCCTTTTTCATCAATTAAACTCTTTAATTGAGCTCTTTCAATGTCGCCACGTTTTACTGCTAAAGCTGCAATCATTTTATAGTTTGCTTCTGGTACATTACCAGCACCAGCAGGAACAGTAATATCTGGGTTTTGCATTTCTACAGAGTATGTGTCAACATCTGTAATTTTTAAGTTTGCTCTATCAAGTCCAGTTGTAATTAATGAAGTCATTACTGCTTGTGGGGAAGAGCCTGTACCAACATTGTGTTTTCCAGTTAAATCCGTTCTAAAGATAGGGCTTACGCCGTCATTTTCTGAAACTAGCACTGCAAAAGTTCCTAGAACATCTTCTAAAACTGGATGACCTTTTTTAACGTGGTCTTTTGCGTTCATTCCTAATTTAGCTGTAGATCCACCAGCAACAACTAATACATTTTTATATACTCCTGCTTTAACTAAAGCTGCAGCTTCTATTAAAGAGTGAATAGGGGCAGCACAGAAGCCTCTTGTATCTGAACCGGAAGCGTTAGTCAGTTGAGCAACTTCAGCTATGGCTTTAGCAAAGTTACCGCCACCTCTTTGGTTAATGTCTCCACAAGCTTCTTCAGAACATTCTACTACATAGTCTATTTCATCTTTACCAACTGATGAATTTCTTAGTAAGGCAATTGTAGCTAGTACTCCAGATGCTTTTACAACTAGGTTTTCAAACATAGTGTGAGCATTTAAGTTAACGTCAACATCATGAGCAGCCTTTACAATTCCTACTAATTTTCCATCATTGAATAGTCCTTCAGCTTTTTCTTCATCTAAGAGATGTTTGTCTGCTTCTACATCATATGGTTTTATTTTATTAAAAGCATCTATAAGCTCAGGATAATTTTCTTCTATTTTAGGTTTTACTTCATTAATAAACTCTTCAGTTAATTCTACTAATTCAAAAGAATCACAGATTTTCATTACTGCTATGAATTCATCTTGAGGAGTTATTTCACCGAATTTACCTTTTCTTTGGCCTTTAAATTCCTTATCATGCCAAGGTAATTCATAATTATTTAGTTCTTCAGGTCTTAAATTACCAATGTATACCTGATTTGGTAAATAATTTACTACTTCTTCGTAGGTTCTTATATGTTTACCTACTTCTTTTAAAAATTCTGAATCTGGGTTTACAACTCTTTCTGTTGAAGTTGTAGAACCATTTTGAATAATCATGTCTGGAGTATGAACTAATACATATCCAGCGTTTTTAATTACAGGAAACGACATATTTACCTCCATTCAATTATGGATTCTGCATATGCAGAATCCATAATATTTTTATTAATCTTCAAAAACTGTTTGATCTTCAACTTTAGTTTGTAAAGCTTTTAAAGCCTTTTCAACTAATTTTCTTCTTAAAGCTTTTTCCTCATCGAAATCTAAAGCAGGATTTCCTAATGGATGAGGGATAGCAACAGCAGGTACAATTCTATTAGCTCCTACTGTTAATGAAATAGGTACTACTGTACAAATGTGTACTACTGGAATACCTGTTGCTTCAATTTCTTTTACCATTGTTGCACCGCAACGTGTACAAGTACCTCACGTTGAAGTCAATATAACGGCATCTACGTTGTTAGCAGCAAGTTTTTCTCCTATTTCATGAGCGTAAGCTTTAGCACTAGCTACAGCTGTACCATTACCTACAGTTGAATAGAAGTAATCATATAATTTTCCGATTTTACCTTCTTTTTCAAGATCTCTTAAAACGTCTACAGGTAAAACTCTATCTGGATCTTCGTTAGCATATACAGGGTCATGTCCACCGTGTGCAGTTTCAAATTCCCCTTCTTTTAAATCATCTATACCAGCTATAGAATATTCTCCATATTTTGAAGCTGAAGAAGATTCAATTCTATCTGGGTTACCGAAAGGTACTATACCACCTGAAGTAACTAATGCTATTGTAATATTAGATAGATCAGCAATTTCAGGACTTGGATCAACTCTATCGAAAGTAGGCATAGGGTATTCTGTTTCGAACTCTTCGCCTTTAATTTTCTTAACAAGCATATTTACAGCTCTTTCAGAACCACGTACATCACTAAAGTAGTTTACTCTGATTCCTCTTTCAATATAGCCTTCTTCTTTAGGTCCAAGAACTTCTTCTCCTAAAGCTAATTTTTTACCTAATTTAGCCATTTTTGGTAGAGCTTTTCTCATACCAGCAGCTGAATTAGCAGTTTCTATAATGAAAAGATCTTTCTTAAACATATCAGCACCAGGGTTTTCAACATACATTCCTGTAATTGCTGGAATATTTAACTCGTCTTCTACTAATTTTGTAATTGTTCCAGCTGCAACTCCGTAACGACCGGCATTAAAAGCTGGACCAGCGATAAAAAGATCTGGGTTGAACCCTTTTATCATTTCTAAAACTTCTTTACTTGCTGAGTCTATATTTTCGTTAAAATAACTATCTCCACATACAACAGCAGCAACAACTTCGAAACCTTCACCTAGTTTAGATTCTAATTGTTTACTTACTGGAGGTAATTCTTCAGCAATGAAAGGCTTAGTGTCGGCTTTTTCTTCTCCACCAATTCCAGCGAAAAACTGGTTAATATAGTGCACGACTTTTTTATTCGCCATTTATCTATCCTCCTAAATAAGAAATTTAAATATTAGTTATTTGCTTCTTCTCTAATGTCATTCATTTCTTCAGCAATTTCGTCAACGTCTAGAACCATTTCCATCATACCGATTTGTTCATCATAAACAGTTGCATCGAATAATTCTTTTACTTCAGGTTCAACTACATGGTATACCGCTAAACCTAACGCAACTCCAGCTAAAGGACCAGCAAATGTTGGGTCTCCTAACGTAACTGTTTCAGCTGCAAGACCTGCAGCTTCGGCTTCTGCTGCACCTAGTAAAACCACAAGATTTTCTGCACCATATTTGTCAGATGCATCCTTAACTCTCTTTTGGTTTTCTAAGTCCATAGCGCCAGCGCTAGTTCAGACAAAACATTCAGTTGATGAGAAAACTACTTCTGTATTAGGAACTGTGTTAACACATTCTTCTATTGCAGGAGCAGGTATTCCATCACGGTCGCCTATTATGATTAATTTTTTGTTTTCTAATAAACTCATGATATCCTCCTAAAATTTTAATATTTATTAATAAGTTTTTGCTGTTAAATAATTGTATCCTGTTTCATTAGTAGCTCCAGTTATTGCTTGAATTTCTACTACTATAGTTCCGTCATCCTTAAGGGAACCTTCAGCACCACCAGCAATTACGTCTACTACTTCTATATGGCCAATAATCTTATCTAATTTTGGTAATACTACAACTTGGTTTGCATTACCAGCTGTTACTACAGCATCAGCTTTTTCATCAGCATCTGCTAATGATTGTGAAGCACCATTTTGACCAGCATATTCGTCAGTTACTATAACTGTTTTTATGCCCTTGTTTTCTATTTTCTTACAGTTCATTATTAAGTCTGTATCTGGGTTTCCGAATCCTTCTTGAGAGATTATTACAGCATCTACTCCAAGGTATTCAACTAATTTAGAAGTCCAGTTTGAAGATCTTTCTTTATCCATTAAATATACATTTTCATTTGTAATAACTACACCTACAAAGTTATAGTCCTTACCATGTCTAGCATATAAATCTTCAATTATACCGTTGTTTAAATGAACATATGTTGGGTTCTTATCACAAGCGGAAACACAGTTACCACTTACAATAGCACCATCCATTACTTCAGTAGGGTATAGGATAGTAGGTACTATTTGTTTAGCATCTACACCATATACATATGTGTCATGAAGTAAACCTTGTGTTTGTAACATATAGACATAAGCAACTTTTGGTAAATCTGGATATTCATTTAATTGCTCTAATAATGGTTTAGTTTCATAAACAGATGTTTCATCTGGAGTAAGTTCTCTTGCTAACTCTCCGATGTATGCAGCTGCTTTAAAACCAATCATTCTAACTGCTTTTTCATGGTCATGTTGTTTTAATCCATCAACAGGTTCACAAATAACAACTAAGTTATTTAATTGTGAGAAAGGAGTATATTTAGCACCTTCTCCAACCATGTCTATAATACCTTCTTGGAAACCAACTATTTTACCAGTGGTAACAACAGCCATTCCCTTTAATGCATAAGTTTTTCCTTCACCAACAGTGTCAACTTTGTTTAGGATACCAGGGAATATTGCTCCAGGTCCTTCAACTTTAACCCTTGGTTCAATTACATCTTTAACTGGGGTAATTCTAACACTTTCACCAGGTTTAGCAATATCGAAATCAATAGATTTGATATGCTCGTCTCCGCCAATGGCTTCTAATAATTCTTCTTTATTAACATAAAGAATGCCATTTTCGATTTTTGATGAATCAGCAAATTGAATATCTTTAATAAAGATTTTGCCTAATTCTAATCGCATTATACACCTCCGACTTTTTTATTAAATTATATAAAATACTAGGTATTTTACTTAATTAGTTATAGTATTTAAGAATCATTGCTTCTATATTTTCTACAGTAGCATCATCTTTAGTTATTTCGTCGATTTTTTCTCCGTCCTTATACATAAGCATAGTTGGTAAGCCTAAAACCTTTTGTTTTATTGCTAATCTTCTTGCTTTTGTAGTGTCAAGAGAACAGAATTTAATTTTATCTCCATATTTTTCAGCTAATTTATGAACATCTGGCATTAAAGCTTTACATGGTTCACAACCTTCACTCCAAAAATCTACAAATACATAACCTTCAACATTTAATACTTCATCTTCAAAAGTTTTTTTGTCTAATTCTAACATAGCTCCTCCTTAATTAAAAATTTTCGTTAATATATTTTTCAGCATTAACTGCGGCAATAGCACCATCAGCAGCTGCTGTTACTACCTGACGTAATGACTTTTCTCTAACATCTCCGGCTGCAAAAACACCATCTATATTAGTTCTCATTTCTTCGTCTGTTACAATGTAACCATTTCTTAATTCTACTTTATCTTTAAATAACTCAGTTTGTGGATTAAATCCTATAAATATGAAAACTCCCATAGTTCCATCGTCTTCATCTGCGAAATATTCAGAAGTTTCTCCTGTAACTGTGTCTTTTAAAACTACAGACTCAAGGATTCCATCTCCTTTAATTTCGATTATTTCTTTATTTAACCACATTTCAATTTTGTCATTTGCCTTTGTATTTTCAATAACTGTATTACAAGCCTTGAAAGTATCTCTTCTGTGAACAAGATATACCTTTCTAGCAAATTTAGTTAAATATATAGCTTCTTCTAAAGCACTATCTCCACCACCAACTACGATTACTTCAAAATCTTCAAAGAAGTCAGCGTCACATGTTGCACAGTAGGATACTCCCTTTCCAGTAAATTCCTTTTCACCAGGGCAACCGATTTTTTTAGGGGAAGCACCTGTTGCAATTACTATGGATTTAGCCTTATAGGTTTCGTTATCACAAACAACCTCTTTAATTTTACCGTCAAAATTTACCTCTTTAACATTTGCCATTTTAATTTCAGCACCAAACTTTTCAGCTTGTTCGGTAAATCTTTTAGTTAATGAAGGACCAGTAGCGTTTTCAACAGAACCAGGATAGTTTTCAACTTCACTAGTACTTACTATTTGTCCACCCATTTTTTCTTTCTCCAATACTAGAGTCTTCATTTTTGCTCTAGCTCCGTACAATCCAGCTGCTAATCCACCTGGACCAGCACCAATGATTATTAAATCATAAATATTGTCCATATTTTGCATTCCTCCTATTTTTAATTTTTAAAAGTTAAATAATTATCATAAATTTTTAAAAATTTTACTGCTTTTATTTAAATATATTTCTATATTCTAGCTAAGGTATTATCGATTAAATCCTTATCGACAACTTGAAAATCTTCTAAAATAGATTCTGTCCAGTTATAATTTTTATTCATAGCATAAAACTTTTTTGCTGTAGCCATAGCTTCTTCTATTAATTCTAGAGAGGTAAAGGAAATAACGCTTCCTTCTTTTAAGACTAAGGTTCTATAGACAGTTTCGTAAGGTTTTACACTTCCATATAATGGGTGAGTCAGTAGTTCATATCCTTTATGAATATAATCTCTGGACTTTTCTAATATACCCAAATAATCCGTGTCGATTATTTCTACAATGTATTTATTTTTATATTCAGGTTCATTAAATTTTGGGTTATTAGTTACTATTAACATTAGTTATACTCCTATATATATAATAAAAACAAAAAAACAGAAAGATAATTGCCTTATCTTTCTGTCGTAATCTCCAGATAGTAGTCCAATGCTAGTTCCTTTACCTGAGAATTTCAAATATTTCTTTGGCGAGAAATATTCTTGTCCCTTCGGTTTCGTTAAACGAATCTCCCAACATCTTCAACCTATTTTCATTTGTGATATTATTTTATCATGGGTTTGACAAATAGTAAACAATAATAATTAGCTTGTGATGAAAACTCTATCATTAATAAAATAAATTAACATTAGAATCTAGCCATTACAATGATATAGTAGAATAAAGCAATGAGGAAAACGATAACAAAATAGGTGCTTTTTTAGCTATTTTTTAGTCGAAATTTCAAAAAAAGTAGTGAATTTATTTAACAATAAACATATATTTATTAAATTATGAACTTATAAGAATATTAAATAAATTTCTTTTTAAATATATTTACAGTTATAATATTATTAGGTTTACAAAACATTTATAAGTTAGGAGAAAAAAGATGAAGAAAAATGAATTATTTAGAAAAATACCGTCTGTTGAAGAAATTTTAATTTTAGATGAAATTAATAAATTAGATTACCCAAGAGTTTTAAAAACTGAAGCAGCTAGGGAAGTGCTGGGAAATATAAGAAAGAAAATTGCTGATGCCAAAGATGAGGAAATATCTACCGTAATAGATGAAATAGATATTAAGAATATTATAAAAAATATTATTAATACTTTGGAAAAAGAATTTTCTTCTTCATTGAAGAAGGTAATTAATGGTACTGGAACTATTTTACATACTAATTTAGGCAGGTCACTCTTAAGTGAATCTATAAAAGATGAAATATGGAAAATAGCTTCAGGTTATTCTAATTTAGAATATGAGTTAGAATTAGGAAAAAGAGGGTCAAGATATAGCCATGTAACAAAAATAATAAAATTACTTTTAAATGTAGAAGATGTTCTAGTTGTTAATAATAATGCAGCTGCTGTATTACTTGTGTTAAGTACTTTTGCTAAAGATGAGGAAGTAATAGTTTCTAGGGGAGAACTTGTAGAAGTTGGAGGAGCTTTTAGAATACCATCAGTAATGTCTATGAGTGGAGCTAAATTAGTAGAAGTTGGTTCTACAAATAAAACAAGAATTTCCGACTATGAAGAGGCAATTACTGAAAATACAAAATTATTAATGAAGGTTCATACAAGTAATTACAAAATGATAGGTTTTACAGAGTCAGTTTCAAATAAGGAGTTAAAAAGTTTAGGTGAAAAATATGATCTACCTGTAGTTGAGGACCTAGGCAGTGGTGTATATTTTGATTTAGAGGAGTTTGGCTTAAGACATGAACCAACAATAAAGGAGTCAATTAAATCAGGAATAGATTTAGTTACCTTTAGTGGCGATAAACTTTTAGGAGGACCACAAGCAGGAGTAATTGTTGGAAAAAAAGAATATATAGATAAAATGAAAAAAAATCAATTATTAAGGGCCTTAAGGGTAGATAAAATAACTCTAGCATCTTTAGAGGCTACCTTAAAACTATATTTTGATGAAGAAAAAGCTAAGAAAGAAATTCCTACAATGAGAATGATATCCTATACAGTTGAAGAATTAGAGGAAAAAGCTAGAATTTTAAAAAGAATAATAGAAGAAAAGAACACTAGTGTAAAACTTGATATTAAGGACGAATTTTCTACAGTTGGTGGTGGCTCTATGCCAGGAGAGGAATTTCCGACAAAGGTATTGGTAATATCATCGGAAAAATATTCGGTTTCTAAAATAGAAGAAAAATTAAGATTATCAAAAAGTCATATAATAGGCAGAGTAAAGGATAATAATTATATGTTGGATTTACGAACAATTCAAAATTCCGAATTTGAAATAATAGCAGAAGAAATAGAAAAAAATCTGAAATAATGGAGGAAATATGAAGAATATAATTGTAGGTACAGCTGGACATATAGATCATGGTAAAACTACTTTAGTAAAAGCCTTAACAGGTAGGGAAACAGATACCTTATCAGAGGAAAAGGCAAGAGGCATATCCATTAATTTAGGCTTTACTTATTTAGATTTACCAAATGGAAATAGAGTTGGAATAGTAGACGTACCAGGACATGAAAAATTTATAAAAAATATGATGGCAGGAGCAACCGGTTTAGACCTTGTATTATTTATAATTGCAGCTGATGAAGGTGTAATGCCCCAAACTAAAGAGCATTTAGATATTTTAACATATTTGAATATTAAAAAAGGAATAATCGTTCTTACTAAAAGCGATACGGTAGAGTCGGATTATTTAGAGCTTGTAAGGGAAGAAGTAGGTGATTTTACCAAGGGGACCTTTTTAGAAAATGCCAAAATAATAGAAGTTGATTCCATATCCGGAAGGGGAATAGATGAATTAAAGAATATTCTTTCTGAAGAAAGTGAGAAAATTGAGGATAAGGAAAGTAATACTCCGGCTAGAATGAATATAGATAGGATTTTTCCGGTAAAAGGAATAGGCTCTGTAATAACCGGTACCTTAATGGAAGGCCATGTAAACAAAGGCGATGAACTCTATATTTATCCTGCAGATGAAAAAATAAAAATAAAGTCTGTTCAAGTACATGGAAAAGATGTTGAAACAGCCTATGCAGGACAAAGAACAGCTATGAATATTTCGTCTATTAAAAAAATTAATGTGTCAAGGGGAGATGTTGTAGCAAAAGAAGGCTCAGTAATTACAACAAATATTATAGATGCTAAAATAATAGTTTCAAAAAATAGAGATTTCTCAGTAAAACATTGGACTAGATTAAGATTAGCTCTGGGAACTAGAGAAATATTATGTAGGGCAGTTCCTTTGGAAAAAGATGAAATTTTACCAGGGGAAGAAGGTTTTATTCAACTTAGATTAGAGGAGCCTTTGGTTTGTAAAAATAGGGACAGATTTGTTTTAAGGTCCTATTCTCCTGTAGAAACTATTGGTGGAGGCATTATTATAGATCCTCTAGCTAAGAAACGACATGTAGATGAAGCCCTAATAGAAGAGTTAAAAATAAAGGAATCAGGAGATTTAGATAAAATAATTTTACAATATACAGAAGCGGAAAATGCTCTTGTGCTATTGAAGGACATAGTTTCCTATACCGGAGAAAATAAGGAAGAAGTAGTTAATAAATTAAATAAATTAATTGAAAACAATGACATAATATTAATAGATGACAAATATATTAATAAGAATATAGCCAATAAAATCTTTGATAACATTAAGAACCTTGTAGAAGAAAATCATAAAAAACAGTCACTTTCATACGGGTTAACAAAAGATGAATTAAAGACGAAAATCAATTATGATTTAAGTTTAAAAGAAATAGATAGTATTTTAGACCTAATGGTAAAAAATGAAATCTTACAAAAAAACAATGAATATTATGGCTTGAAAAATTTTAAAGTTGGACTTAATAAAAAACAGGATAATCTTAGAAAAGAAATAATAAGTGAATTAAGGAATAATTCTTTTGATAAAATAGAGGATTTAAAATCATTATCTAGAAAAGATAAAAACAGGGAGCAAGTTTTAAAATTTATGATAGATAAGGATATAGTAATTTTTGGAAACAATAATATACTCTTAAAAGAGGACTTTGAAAAGGCAAAACAACTGCTAATAGATTACCTTGAAAAAAATGGTAGTATTACTATTTCCGAGTATAGGGATTTATTAAAATCAAGTAGGAAAAATATTCTTCTTTTATTAGAACATTTTGATAATATAAAATTAACAAAAAGACTAGATGATATTAGAGTTTTAGTAAAGTAGATAATATTAAAGATAAAAGCTTATGTTATAGGCAAATAAA
>DUUN01000698.1 GCA_012841535.1 Gallicola sp.
AAATCATTTCTCCTTGTGTTGTTTCTTACCCTAAAAGAAATATGTCAATTACTAAATGTAAGGCAACAGACGGTGAAAAAATTATAAATTTAAGATGGTTTAATAACTATTTTATAAAAAATACGATAAAATTAAATAATACCTATTATATTTATGGTAGGCTTGTACGAACAAATAAATTTATTGAAATAGATTCGCCTATTGTTAATAAAACTCTAGGAGGAAGTTTAGGAAAAATCTATCCTATTTATTCTCTAACAAAAGGTCTAACTAACAACGATATAAATAAATTTATTATTGATGCTTTAAAGAGGACTAATATCGAAAATATTTTACCAAATTGTATTATAGAAAAATATAGTCTAATAGATAGAAAACTAGCTATTAGGAATATTCACTTTCCTGAAAATGAAAAACTCCTTGTACTTGCTCGTAAAACCTTAAAATTCGAGGAATTATTAGTATTGCAAACAGCTATTAACCTAGACACTATTATTGTTAAAAAAGAAGGTATTCAATTTAACGATTTTAAGGAAGTTAATGAATTTATAGAAGGATTACCCTATAGGTTAACAGATGCTCAAACAAGGGTTATAAATGAAATATTTAAAGATATGAACGAAAACAAATCCATGAATCGACTTGTTCAAGGGGATGTTGGCTCTGGTAAAACCATTGTAGCAGCAATTGCGATGTTAAAGGCCTTTTATAACGGTTACCAGTCAGCTATGATGGCTCCTACTGAAATTTTAGCAACTCAACATTATAATTCATTAAAGGAATTATTTAAAAACATTGACCTTAAAGTTGAATTACTAAAGGGAAGTATGACAAAGACAGAAAAGGATAGTGTTTATGAAAG
Source organism: Gallicola sp. (assembly GCA_012841535.1). Taxonomy (GTDB): domain Bacteria; phylum Bacillota; class Clostridia; order Tissierellales; family Peptoniphilaceae; genus Miniphocaeibacter. The sequence continues at coordinate 863 of DUUN01000698.1, forward strand.
AGTATCTAACCATGAAATAGATATTTTAATAGGAACACATGCAATAATAGAAGATAAGTTGAAATTTTCTAAAATTGGTTTAGTAATTACAGATGAACAACACAGATTTGGAGTTAAACAAAGAGCTGAAATTTCAAAAAAAGGAAATGTAGATACTTTAATTATGACAGCTACACCAATCCCTAGAACATTAACTTTGGCTATGTATGGAGATTTAGATATTTCTATAATAGACACATTGCCACCAGGACGTAAAAATATTGATACCTTTGCGGTAAATATGAATTATGAAAAAAGAGTTATAAATTTTTTAAAAAAACAAATTAAAGATGGCAGACAGGGATATATTGTATGTCCTTTAATTGAAGAATCAGATAAACTAGAGTTAAACTCTGTACTTGAATTATATGAAAGATTAAAAAATGAATATTTTCAAGACGTTAACATAGCTTTTATACATGGTAAAATGAAAAATGATGAAAAAGAAAGTATTATGAATGAATTTTTGGAAAATAATATAAAAATATTGTTTTCTACAACAGTAATTGAAGTAGGAGTTAATGTTCCTAATGCAAATATTATGATTATTTATAATGCTGAGCGTTTTGGACTTTCTCAATTACACCAATTAAGAGGGAGAGTAGGTAGAGGGGAATACCAATCCTACTGTATTTTAATTAATAATTCAAATAGTAAGATTGCTAGGGAAAGAATGAGAATTATGCAAAATTCAAATGATGGTTTTGAAATTTCAAAAAAAGATTTGGAATTAAGAGGTAGTGGTGACATACTAGGTACTAAACAAGCTGGTCTGCCTAGTTTAAAAATTGCAAATATTTTTGATGATATGAATCTTTTAAATACAATTCAACCTATTGCAAAAAAAATAGTAGTCCAGGGGAAATTAGAAGATAAAGAATTTTTAAATCTTAAAAAAAGAATATTGGAATTTTCAGATAGATTAAAAGAAAATATTATATTTAACTAGGAGGATTATGAGAGTTATATCTGGTGAAAAAAAAGGCATGAAATTATTTTCTACTAAGGATAAAAACACTAGACCAACAGAGGATAAAATAAAGGAAGCTATATTTAATATATTGTCTGATATAGAGAATAATTCTGCGGTTTTAGACCTTTTTGCAGGTACAGGCAGTATAGGTATTGAATTTTTAAGCAGAGGGGCTAATTTTGTCGTTTTTAGTGAAAAGAGCAAAATTAATATTAAATGTATAAAGGATAATCTTAAGCATACTAACTATCTAGATAGAAGTAAAATATACTTTGGTGACTATATAATAAACTTGAAAAATATAGCTAAGGATTTTTCTGGATTTGATTATATTTTTATAGACCCTCCTTACGAAAATGTAAAAATGTATTATGATTCTTTAGAATTAATTTATAGTTTAAAGCTTTTAAATAAAGGTGGAATTATTATATTAGAAAGTAATTCAGAATTGGATTTAACAAAATACAATATTATTAAAGAAAAAAAATATGGTAAAAAATTTATTTATTTTATAGATTTAGGAGTTGATTATGAAAATAATATATCCAGGTAGTTTTGATCCTATAACTTTAGGACATTTAGATATTGTAGAGAGAATTTCAAAAAAATTTGATGAGGTCTACATAGCTATATTAAGCAACTATAAAAAACAATCTCTTTTTACAGTTGATGAAAGAATAAAAATAATTGAAGAGGCTTGTAAAGATTTTAATAATGTTAAAGTAGTAGCCTTTTCTGGACTATTGGTGGATTTTGCAAAAAGTATAGATTGTAAATTAATAGCCAGAGGCCTAAGAGAAGTATCGGATTATGAAAAAGAAGTACAAATGGCCCTTATGAATAGGGCACTAGACAACGATATGGAAACTCTT
>DUUN01000757.1 GCA_012841535.1 Gallicola sp.
ATAATTGTATCTTAAAATAAAGTTTTGTTCTTGGCAATTTATTAGTATGATTACTATATAGTTTTGCATGTTCAAAAATTACTAAAATTAATAATAAAATTAACATACAAGGTAATATAGCCATAAATGATTTAGTTAATAAAAGAGATAATAACCAATATAAATTTATAAAAAAGAATAAAGCAACGGTGTATCTAACAATTAAGTATCTGTTAAAATACATATTTTTCAGACTTAATTCCTTCCCTTTTTTATCAATTATTTTCTTTTCTTTTTTACTTAACTTTTTTTTACTCACTCTCCAATTTTCCTACCTTTTGATATAGTACATTCATTTCAACAGCTACTTCTCTTAAAGCTATTGTAGTCATTAAATGATCTTGTGCATGTACCATTATTACATTCATATCAACTTCTTTACCTGCTGCAAAATCCTGTAATAATTTCGTTTGTGCTCTATGAGCTTGAAGAATTTCTTCATTTGCTTCATCTAATTTTTTGTCAGCTTCTTCATAATTACCTTCTCTCATAAGCTTGAACCCTTCATGTATAATAGTTCTTGCTTGCCCACTATGAATTATTATTTCAAATGAAACAACTTCTGTATCATCTTCTGTTTTTTCAATTTTTTCTTCATGATTATTATTTGCCATATTAATCTCCTTTTTATAAATAGGGTTATGAGTAGTTATTAATATTAATAACTACTCATAAAATCAATTAGATATTATTTTCAATAAGTTTTGCTAATTTTTCAATTCCCATTGGTATAGGTACATAAGCATCAAAAGGAATATTTACTATTTCTTTATTTGATTTTTTAGCCATAGTATTTAAACTATCATAATTCATTTTTGCTTGAGGGCTTAATAAATATAAATCATATTCATCTTTTTCAATTTGCTTTTTACCTTCTCCTACAGAAGAAGCATCTACTTGAATTTCTTCACCCTTATTTTTAAAATAATCTGTTGTCTTTTTTGCCATAACCGAAGAAGACATTGCACCTACACAAATAATTACTGCTTTTTTCATCTTTTACCTCCTGATTTTTAGTTATAATCTATAGATTTTCACCATTGGATTTTATTACCTCTTGATACCAATAGAAGGAATCTTTTTTACTTCTTTTCAATGTGCCTCTACCTTGATTATCTTTGTCAACATAAATAAATCCATATCGTTTTTCCATTTCACCAGTGCCTGCTGAAACTAAATCTATAAATCCCCAAGGTGTATATCCTATTAAATTAACCCCATCTTCAATAACCGCTAATTTCATTTGTTCAATGTGGGCTTTTAAATATTCTATTCTGTAATCATCATGAATTGAACCATCTTCTTCAACCTTATCATAAGCACCAAAGCCATTTTCTACTATGAAAAGCGGTAAATTATACATATCCATAAACCAATTTAGTGAGTATCTTAACCCTACTGGATCAATTTGCCATCCCCAGTCACTAGCTTTTACATATTCATTTTTTACTATATCTTTGCTTTCATCATAATCAAAATATTTATTAGATTCTTTATGTTCTACAACTTTTGACATATAGTAACTAAAACCTATGTAATCAACCACTCCATTTTTTAACTCTTCTTTATCTTTTTCAGTAAAATCTAATTCAATACCTTTTCTATTTAAATATCTTAAAATATGATTTGGATAAGTACCATGTACATGAACATCTGTAAAATAATATCTTTTTTCCATTGCTTTTTGAGCTATTAAGATATCTTCCGGTTTACATGTCTTTGGATATAAAGGAACCATTGCAATCATACATCCAATTTTAAAATTAGGATTAATCTCTCTACCTAATATAACTGCTCTAGCACTAGCAACTAGCTCATAATGTGCTGCTTGGTACATTATAGCTTCTCTATTCTCCCCTTCTTTATAAACTATTCCAGAATTTGTAAATGGGGCAAAATCTTCATTAAAGTTTGCTTGATTATTAATTTCATTTAAAGTCATCCAGTACTTTACTTTATCTTTATATCTTTCAAAGCAAACCTTTGCGAAACGTACAAAAAATTCTATAGTTTTCCTATTTCTAAAACCACCATATTCTGTTACTAAATGATAAGGCATTTCAAAATGGGATAATGTTACTATTGGCTCAATACCATTTTTTAAACATTCATCAAATAGGTCATCATAAAATTTTAATCCTTCTTCATTTGGCTCCAACTCATCACCTTTTGGAAAAATTCTAGTCCAAGCAATAGAGGTTCTAAAACATTTAAGTCCTAGTTCTGCAAATAATGCTATATCCTCTTTAAATTTATGATAAAAGTCTATAGCCTCATGATTCGGATAGTTTTTCCCAGGTAACACTCCTTCTGTAATTTCTCTAGGTTTATCAACGGAACCTACAGTCATTACATCTGCAACACTAATTCCTTTTCCTCCTTCTTTCCATCCTCCTTCTAGTTGATGTGCTGCAACAGCACCTCCCCATAAAAAATCTTCTGGTAATTTATACTTCATAATCTCCTCCTTTATTTTATGTATTTAGATATTATCTAGTTCATTAACTAGGTAAAGTCATCAGATTAAAACGATAAATACTAAGAATAAAACAAAGTATTATCTAGTTATTTGTAAAGTCATCTTATGTCTTTAGTTATATTATACATCTTTTCTATATAAAAATCATTAATATGTATTATTATATAGAAAATTATATA
>DUUN01000819.1 GCA_012841535.1 Gallicola sp.
AATAAAAAAAACACCTACTCCCATAAAGGAGCAAGTGTTAACTCGCGGTGCCATCCTAATTATACATAAAAATGTACATCTCTTTTCAGATACTAACATATCCTATCCCTATAAGGTGAGAAACACCCTCCAGCTACTATAATTCGCCTTCGATCTCATAGACCCATTCATAAAACTCTTCATGAAAATTTTCACCAAACATTTTCTCTCTAGAAATTCAAGCCTTACTACTCTCTCTATTCAACGATTTATTATTAAATTTAATTATAATTCTATTTTTCTATTTTGTCAATAAGATAATTAAAAATAGATTTTCTTATTCTAAATTGACAGATTTATCAACAAAAGTTATAATAATCTTACTTGCTCTCTTAGCTCAGTAGGTAGAGCGCTTCCATGGTAAGGAAGAGGTCGCCGGTTCGATTCCGGCAGTGAGCTCCATAGACACCAGTTGGTGTCTTTTTTTGTATATAATAGTAATAGACAATAAGTGCTATTGTGATAAAGTGTAAAATCCTATATAATTATAGTATTTTAATAACAATATTAGAGGTGAAAAATTTGAAAGGAACATTAGTTTATAAAATTCTTAAAGATCATCTAATTGAAGGTGATTTAGAAATTGGAAAAGAAATAGCTATTAAGCTAAATCAAACATTAACCCAAGACTCTACAGGAACTATGGTTTATCTACAATTAGAGGCTATGGGAATAGATAAAATTAAAACTGACTTATCTGTAGCATATATAGATCACAATACTATACAAGCAGGATTTGAAAATGCAGATGACCATGAATTTATAAGAACAGCTGCTAGAAAATATGGACTTGTATACTCTAAGCCTGGTGGAGGCATTTGTCACCAAGTACAACTAGAAAGATTTGCTAAACCAGGTATTACACTAATTGGTTCTGATTCCCACACTCCTACTGCCGGTGGTTTAGGTGCATTAGCCATTGGTGCCGGCGGCTTAGATGTAGCTGTTGGTATGGCAAATGGTTACTATTATATAACTGTACCTAAAGTATATAATATTAAATTAACAGGAAAATTAAGCGATAAATGTAATGGTAAAGATGTTATTTTAACTGTACTACAAAAACTATCAGTTAAAGGCGGCGTTGGATATATTATGGAATATACTGGTCCAGGTATAAAGTCTTTATCTGTTACCGATAGGGCAACTATTTGTAATATGGGAGCAGAATTAGGAGCTACAACTTCTATTTTCCCTAGTGATGAAAATACCCTAGATTTTCTAACAAAACAAAATAGACCAGAAGATTATATTGAACTATCTCCTGATGAAGATGCAGAATATGAAAATATTTTAGAAATTAATTTAGATAATATTGTACCAATGGCAGCTAAACCACATAGTCCAGATAATGTTATAAAAATTGATGATGAAAAAATAAAAGTTGATCAAGTAGCTATTGGCTCTTGTACAAATTCTTCTTATGCTGATATGATGAAGGTTGCTAAAATCCTAGATGGCAACAAGGTTGATCCATCTGTAAGTTTAGTTATAGCTCCTGGCTCAAGTAATATACTAAGACTTCTTAGTGAAAATGGTGCTTTAAAAATATTTATTGAAGCAGGTGCAAGAATACTTGAGTCAGCTTGTGGTCCTTGTATTGGAATGGGACAAGCACCAAAATCTAAAGGAGTAAGCTTAAGAACATTTAACAGGAACTTTAAAGGAAGAAGTGGAACTATGGATGCTGAAGTATATCTTGTAAGTCCAGAAACAGCTGCTGCTTCAGCTATTACAGGATATTTAACCAATCCAAATACTTTAGATTTAGATTTAACTATTGAAGAGCCAAGTAACTATGGAAAAAGCGATAACTATTTCATTTTCCCTAATGAAGAGGATTTAGGAAAAGATGTTGTAATGGGACCGAATATTAAACCATTCCCTAAGGCTGTTCCATTATCTGATACTATAAGTAAAAAGGTAATTCTTAAAACAGGAGATAATATTACTACAGATGATATCTGTCCATCAAATGCTAAATTATTACCATTTAGATCTAATATTCCTTATTTGTCACAGTTCTCTTTTAAAACTATAGTAGATGACTTTTATAATAGAGCTATTAATAATGATGGTGGAATAATAGTTGGTGGAGACAATTATGGTCAAGGTTCTTCTAGAGAGCATGCAGCACTTGTTCCCCTATTTTTAGGAGTAAAGGCAGTTATTGCTAAGTCCTTTGCAAGAATTCATCGTTCAAATTTAATTAATAGTGGTATATTACCTTTGGTTTTCGTAAACAAGGATGATTATGAAAAAATTGATGAGTATGATGAACTTGAATTAAATAACACTATAGAAGCTGTAACAAATGGAGAAGTTATTAATTTAATTAATAAAACTAAAAATATAGAAATCCCTGTTATATTTGAAGGGTCACCAAGAGAAATAGAAGTTGTATTAAATGGTGGATTTTTAAATTACGCAAAAAATAATAAATTAGAGGTGTAAAATGCATAGAGTTACAATGTTAGAAGGAGATGGCATAGGTGTTGAAATCTGTGCTTCTTTAAGAAAGGTATTTAGAGCAGCAGAAGTAGATATACAATGGGATATTTATCAAACTGGAGAAAAACATTTTGAAAAACATGGAGAACTAATATCTGATGATT
>DUUN01000638.1 GCA_012841535.1 Gallicola sp.
CATTATGGCACCAGGCATTAACTCAAAAATGAATGAAGTCCAGGCTGCCATGGGATTGCTTCAATTGAAATCGTTTGATGAAAGTATAGTGAAAAGAAAGGTTGTAGCAGATACTTATAGGGAACTTTTGAATGATATAAAAGGTATATCAATGTTATCTGAACCTGAGGATACTATCTCCAATTATGCCTATTTCCCCATTTTTGTTAATGAAAAAGAATATGGAATGAGCAGAGATGCACTGTACGAAAAAATGAAGCAAAACAATATATATGGTCGTCGCTATTTCTACCCCTTAATAAGCGAATTCTCGATGTATAAGAGTTTAGAGTCATCAGCGCAAAATAATTTGCCAGTTGCTCATAAGATAGCTAATGAGGTAATTTGTTTACCTATATATTCGGAATTGGATAGAGAAAACATTGATAAAATATTCAAAATAATTATGCAAAATGAAAGATAATGAAATAAAATATATTTCTTTCAATAAAGATGATTCATCATTTCAATTAATACTTAATATTTTATTATCTACAGATAGTGATTTTTCCCCCCCCATATCATCAAAAGTAGATATTCATGATATTTCAAAGAAATATGCAGAAAAAGCATCGGTATGTATTGCTTTTGTAAATAATCAACCAGCTGGTTTAGTTGCGTATTATCCAAATACAGTTCCTAATTTTTCTTATTTAAGTATTATATGTGTGAAAAATGAGTTTAGAGGAAATGGAATAGGTAAAACATTAGAAGAGAAATGTATAAGTGATTGTATGAGTATAAATAGCAGAGGTGTAAGGTTGAACATGAGAAAGAGCAATTATAAATTATTGAATTCACGTCTTAATCTTGGCTATAATATTATTAGAGAATATAAAAATGAATTTAGCAGCGAAATAATTGTAGATCTAGAATATGATTTCAAAAATTGAAAAATTGAATATTTTTCCTACTCCCGTTCAATATTCGCCTTTTCTTTCAGAGTTGATGAATACTAATTTTTACTTTAAAAGAGATGATCTTTATATAAGTGGTGGGGGTGGGAGTAAAGCGAGAATGTTAGATTATATATTATCAAAAGCAAAATCTGAAAATGCGGAATACATTTTAACTGCTGGTGGTCCATATTCAAATTTCAATAGAGCTTTAGCTTTAAAGGCTAATAAATATGGTCTAAAAGTAAAGCTTGTTTTATATGATAAAAATACTCATTTGAATGATAAAAATCTAAACAAGAGGATTTGTGATTATTGCGATATTGAATACATACCTTGTGAGCCTGATAATGTTGTGGAAACTATTGAAAATGAAAAAAATAAACTTAATTATTTTGAAATAAAATATTACTACATCTGGGGTGGAGGCAAATCAAATGAAGGGGTCCAAGCTTATTTTGATTGTGTTAATGAAATTAAATCCCATATTGATTTTTCACCTAATTATTTCGTAGTTCCACTTGGCACCGGAACTACTTTTTCCGGATTATCTCTTGGATGCGAACAATTCATGCCAGATACAAAAACCATTGGAATTAGTATAGCCAGAAAGAGAAATGAGATTGTAAAAGTAATAGACGATATTATTTTAGATTTTCTAAAAGCAAATAGCTATGATTTGCATACAAAATCTGAAAATCTAAAAGATTATATTCATGATGAATTTATTTTAGGAGGTTATGGAAAAGTAAATAAAGAGTATTTATCATTTATCAAAGAAATAACAAAGAACGAATCAACAGTATTTGATGATATTTATGTAGGTAAAGCATTATATGGTTTATATAAACTAAATAAAGAGAATAAAATGCTACAAAATAAAAATACAGTTTTTATTAACACGGGTGGAATATATAATTTTTAATTTATGACGAAGTTTAATGCTTTAGTTACTGCAATAGGATCTTTCTCAGCTCTTGAAACCATAACATCATTGCGTAAAATTAGGGAGTTTGAGAAGATCATTGGTTGTGATATTTATCCCTGTGAATGGCATAATATTACAAAGTACTTTGACAATGTTCTTCTTGCACCTAAAGTAAAAGATGAACAGAAGTATTTAGAATTTATAATTGATTTATGCGAGCAATTCAAAATTGATATTATTATTCCACTTACAGATATAGAGGTTGATTTTTTTAATAAGCATAGAGCTATTTTTTATAATAGAAATATCATTGTTACTATAGGAAATCCAAACTTTTTAAGTGTAGCAAGGAATAAATCAAATCTGAATAATTACTCTGAAAAAATTGAGGGGATCTCTCCCATACCAAGTTATTTGCAACATGATTTATCAGAAAAATCCATATATCCTCTAATAGCTAAGCCAATAAGTGGTAGAAGTAGTGAAGGTATTTATATTTTAAATTCTATAGCTGATATTAAAGAAGAATCAAATAAAGATACTTATATTTTTCAAGAAATTATTGATGGGAGAATATGCACTGTCGATTATGTTAGATCAAGTAAATTTGATAATGATTTTTGTATTCCAAGATGGGAGCATTTAAGAACAAAAAATGGTGCCGGTATGACAGTTGAAATATTCCAATCACAATCAATAGAAAGGATTGCCTCGGCTATTGGAAGGGACTTGGATATTAATGGTTGTGTAAACATGGAGTTCATTGTAAATGATAACGGTATTTATTTGATAGATTTAAATCCAAGATTTTCTGCAGGTATTGGATTTTCGAAATTAACTGGTTATAACTTTATAGAAAGTCATATAAATTGTTTTATTGACAAAGATATTCTTCCAAGAATAGAATATAAAAATTTTATAGCTGAAAAAGTTATGTCAGAAGTAATTAACATACAATTATGAATGAAGAAGTCTTAGTAAGCATTAGCTGCTTAACCTACAACCATGCTCCTTATATTAAAGATTGCTTAAATGGGTTTTTAATTCAAAAAACTAATTTTAAATATGAAGTTCTGATTCATGATGATGCTTCAAATGATGGTACTAAAGAAATTATAGAAGAGTATCAGTTAAAATACCCCGATATTTTTTTTCCTATATTTCAAACTGAGAATCAGTTTTCAAAAGGTCATAAAGGGTTTAATCAAAAATATAATTATCCCCGTGCACGTGGCAAATATATTGCCCTTTGCGAAGGTGATGATTATTGGACTGATCCTTTGAAACTGCAGAAGCAGGTGGATTTTTTAGAAGAAAATACAGATTGTTCTTTGTGTTTTCATGCATCAAAAAGTATAAGGAACAACGATCCGAATGATTATATGTTACATAGACCAAAAGAAATACCAAAGGATAACAAATTTGAAATGAAAGATGCCATCCTTGGTGGTGGTGGATTTATGGCAACAAATTCAATGTGTTTTTTGCGAAATTGTATTTCAGACCTTCCAGAATGGCTACAAAAGGCACCTGTTGGTGATTTACCACTTATGCTGCTTCTTGCATCTAAGGGAGGAATTGGATACATAGATGATGTGATGAGTGTTTATAGAGTAATGTCTTCTTCTACTTCATGGAGTGCAAGTATGCAAGATCGTTTTGTAAGAAAAACACATCATTATGCGATTTTGAAAATGTGGGATGATTTTGACAAATGGAGCAATATGGAATTTCATAGTATCGTAGTTAAGAAAAAAAATAAAAATAAATGGAGTTATTTTAAAGGTTTAATGAAAAGCAGCTTTAAAAGTTTTATAAAATAATTATGAAAATTCTAATTACTGGCGATTTATTTGTTTCAGATCA
>DUUN01000262.1 GCA_012841535.1 Gallicola sp.
CAATTATCTTTATGGGAGTAATAATTACACCATTAAATGGAATGGTCGTCACAAAAAAAGGATCCGTATTATTTTTACCTGACTTTAGATTTAAGAAATTTAATGTAAAAGATTTAGAGAAAATAGCAATAGTATTTACTGAATGGGAAAATAATAAGTATTCAGCAATGATTAAATTTATATATAGAAATGGCCAAGTTTTTTGTAAAGATTATTCAAAGCAATTTAGAAATATGAAAAATAAAAAATTAACTATGTCAATGTATACAATAACTAAAAGAAAAGTTGATAGAATTTGTAATAAGTTATTAGATTTAAACATTTGTATCACTACAATTATAGATAAGAATAGAAATATTACTTATCAAAGTAAATAAAAATGCACAAGGGAAGATGCTGTTAATAGCATTTTCCTTAGTGCTTCAATTAAAATTAATTATCTAAATAAGCTTGCTATTTTTAGGAGGATATTACATTAATTTATAATAATGTATTTTGGATTTTTCTGTGCTGAATAAGTAGAGGTGAATGAAATGTTAAATAATAAAAAAAAGTTTTGTGTTTAGAGAAAAAACAATATCTTATTGTGTTAAAGATATTAAATGGAAAGAAACAAAAGGAAAAGAAATGGCGAATGCTTTAATGGTTGTTTGTGATGAAAATAATAATCAAATTGAAACTTTTGCTATATATGATGAAAAATATAAAGTAATGTATGCTATGTCAGATGATGCGTTGAGATGGTACGAAGATTATTTGAGTAAAAAAGAATGAGAGGTAAATATATGGCTTTAATTAAATGTCCTGAATGCGGAAAAGAAATTAAAAGTAATAAGGGAATTAGTATCAAAACAAGTTTCTCTAACACAAATATCAAAAACATTAGGTATAACTCCTAAAACACTAATCAAATTAAAGAATGTTCATTCAGAAGTACTGAAAGCTTTTGTATATGGAAATGAAGATATGAAAGATAATTTGATTGGAGCCATGTATAAAAAAGCAATTGGCTTTGAACAAGAAGAAGTACAGACTTTTATCGAAGAAAATAATCATAACAAAAGTATCAAAAGAAAGATTGTTAAAAACAAGAAATATTATCCACCTGATTATTCAGCTATTCGTTACCTTTTGATTACTAAATTTGGAAGAGAATATAATGAAAAGAAAGATGAAATTTATTTAATGGAAAAGCGAATAGAAAACAATAGTGAAGTATGGATAAATGAGGAATAAGTAATAAGTAATAAAAAGAAATGATGAATAGTTATAGAAAATCTCCGCAGTAATAGGAATTGTTTTGATTGCTGATGAAAGAGAAGATCATCATTTAGTTACTTTCATAAAAAAAAATAATATTGACGGATTTACTGTAACGTAAGATTATTACTAGAAATCTTATTAGAACGTATTATTCTTTCAACAACAAAGGTAGGACAAGTAGTATTAGACACTTTTATGGGAAGTGGAACAACTTGTGTGGTTGCAAAAAGGTTGAAAAGAGAATGGATCGGAATAGAAAAAGAAAATAATTTTTTTAATATAACAAATAGAAGAGTCAATCAAATATCGGAAGATTTAGCCCAAAATTCGCCGCTGTTCGCTTCCTTACTACAATGCGAACATTTACATGTCTCGTAATAAAATCTAAATGTACTTTAAATACATAGTTAAAAAATTATATTATTTTTACTCCCCCTCCCCCCGGTCAGAAGAATATAAGAGCAAGGGGTACCGTTGAAGGGGACGGTTAATTTACGGAAGGCTAGAATTTCAAAATCCAAAAATTAAATATGAAAAACAAAATGAAGAAGCAACTAGTTGTATAACTATTAGCTTCTTTTTTTAATGCAAAGGAGTAATATGCAAAACGAAATAACTTATATAATAACAGAAGAATATAAAGAAATTAATGATTTAAAAGATACAATTATTGAATTAATTGTAGTAAATATTTTAAGTAAAACTAATGAACTATAA